>JAZAJI010000065.1:0-15852 GCA_036230365.1 Pseudomonadota bacterium | reverse complement strand
CTGCACCAGCAAAAACATCGTAACCAACAGTAAATCCATCTTCTTCAGTTAAATTCTTTGCAAAAAATGCAAATACAGTATTATTAATTTCATAATTCATCGAAAGATCAATTAAAGTTTGCTCTTTGTTGAATGTTGTTAACGAATTTAATTGGGAAGTATGATGTTCACCAATATGATGTGCGCTAGCCCTTATGTATGCAAGACCTGGTCCGGCTTCCCATTCATAAGTTAAACCCAATGTCCATGTTAGATCAGGTGCTCTCAATGGCTCTAAATATGTATAATCTGCAGGTGTTCCACTTCCATTAAAATCAGCAAAAAATTCATCATAGCTTGCATCTAAGTAACCAACATTTAGATCGATAGAAAAGTTTTGTGTAATAATTGCATATAGCTCTAGCTCTATACCTTTAAAGGATGCCTCAGCTACATTATCAGTTACTGTTGCTCTTCCAATAGCAGCAAGTGTATCAGGAATATCCACATCAAGTTGTTTATCTTCATATTCCATATCAAAAACAGCAACATTAACTCTTAGTCTATTATCCATAAGGGTAGATTTAAGTCCAAGTTCAATATTGGTCACTGTTTCAGGTTTGTATGGCCTTACAGCACTAAATTCATTTCCCCATCTACCATTAAAACCCCCACTTCTATAACCTTGAGAGTAACTCAAATAATAAAGAACATCTTCGTTAGCTTGATAACTAACAGCTACTTTTGGAGTAAATTTTGTCCAGTTCTTTTCTGCATAAGTATTAATTGCGGCACAATCAGGATATGGTCCAGCGCCTTGACAGGCATTACTACTTTTTTCCTCATCAATATATCTTCCGCCAACTGTTAAAGTAATTTGATCGTTAATATCATAATCAGCTTCAAAGAAAGCGGCTATAGAATCAGTTTCCTGATGGGTATAGTTATATATAGGTACAACAATTAAAGGATCCTGAGTTGGAACGGCTCCAAATAAATCAAAAAAGCCGATTCTGCTTTCCATTGGAATGGTGTATTCAGAATCCCACTTATATACCCCAACAACATAATTTAACGAGCCATCTAAATCACTTGTCAATCTAATCTCATGACTTGTTTGTTCATACTCAGCATTACGATCAGTATGGTAAAGAGTTAGCGGAGTACCATCCCAATCTTGATCAACTACCTCATCGGTAGTTTTTCTTCCTAAAATATAATCCAACTTATGGTTATCAGAGATATCCCATCTAACTTCTATTATACCTGTAAAGCTTTCAAATGATGCGTCTCTCCTTTTTGGTTCATTATTGTAAACCGTGTAACGGTCACCACTTTGAGGAACACCTAAACCAGGAGAACATTGCCCATAAACAGCACACCACCAAGTTGTTGCACCCCCTAAATTTAGAGCTGTATGGGCGTCTTGATCTTGCTGTTCATCAGTAAGAGTTAATTCAACTTCTAAGTTTTCACTTACTTGAAATAGAGAATTTAAAGTAATTTGAGTGTATTCCTCTCTACCTAGGTCTTTTCCATCAACTGCATTAGTTAGATATCCTTCTTTTTGCTCTCTATGAGTTCCAGTTATTTTAAAAGCTGCATCAGGTGTACCGAAATTAAAAATCCCATCAATCACACTTGTATCATAATCACCATATCCAACTCTAATTTTACCGCCCATTTCACCAGTTGGCTTGGTTCTGGTTAAATTTATAACACCAGCTACTGTATTTCTTCCAAATAATGTTCCTTGTGGTCCTCTTAAAATTTCTACACTTTCTAAATCAATTGTTTTAAGCATTGCACCAGAATTGGCTCCAATAAAAACCCCATCCAATACAACACCAGTTGTGGGATCAAAATTCTTCTCAACATCTGAAACGCCAACACCTCGAATAAATATTGCTGTAGGACTCCCTGGCCCTTGCTGTAAATCATCTATTATTAAATTAGGTGAATCCGCCGCTAAATCTCTAATATCAGTAGGAACACGATTTTCAATATCTCTTGCACTTAATGCGCTAACAGATAAAGCTGTTTCCTGAATATTTTCTTCCTTTTTTCTTGCTGTAACGACAATCTCTTCTATGCCTTCAGATATCCCTGCAGTCTGAGCATTGGCATAATTGATTGTATAAATTGATGTAATTATAAAACTTATTAATATAGTAAAATTAGATATTAATTTCATATACTTATCCCCCCATATATTGTTATGCATCCTCCAAATAAAGTCTGTATAATTATAATAGCGAAAATAAAAAATTGTTCAATTGAATTAGAAAATATATAAATTTAATTACTATCTTTTTCTTCTATGTATTGTTTTTCCATGTTGTCGCAAATTAAATTATAATTGAATTTAAAAGCATTAATCATTTCATCACTTCTACCTTCATCAGCCTTAAAGTGACCGCACCAAATAATATCGGTCGTATCTTCGGTGTCATCATTTATATTTATTGTACAAACATAATTCTCTACTGGTAGGCAAGATTTATCGATCACAGAATAACTAAGAAAAGATTCTTCAGAAAAACCATCAAGCCTTTCTATAACCTCACCTTGATAAACTTTTTCTAGATAAACAAATCTTACATCGCCTGGAGAATTAGTAAAATCTTCTGGTAGTTTAACTTCCTTTATTGTTTTAGGTAATAGCGTTTTAATGTCGCCAAAGGCTCTTATTCTCTTCCAAAAATAACTTTTAGATACATTAACAGTTCTATGAACTTTAGACTCATAATACATTTTAAATATTACTCACTTATTGACCTATAAGAGCTTTCCCAAAAAATAAGCGGATTACCTTTGTTAATACTGTAATCAATAACATTAGCTATTAATATTGAGTGATCTCCTGAATCAATGGACTTATCTTTTGAGCATGAAATCCAACCTATGCAATTTTTAATTTTAATTCCTTTTTCATCTTGAATACAATCTATTGACTCCAAAGAGTGATCATTTTTTTGAGATAGTAAATGAGCAACATCTTTTTGAGAATCTGAAAGAAAATTAATTACATAATTATCTAAATTTATTATCTCTTGATATAGATCTGATACCTTATCCAAGCACCATAAAATCATTGGAGGATTTAACGATAATGATGTGTATGAGTTAATAGTTATACCTAGTTTTAAACCCTTACTGCTTACAAATGTTATAGCAGCTACCCCTGTAGCAAATTTTCCAAAGGTTCCTCGGAGCTCTTTTTCTGACTTATCTAGCATTTAATTAGGTATTTATAATAACCGGAAGATCCGAAAAACCTTTAACAAAACTTGATCGTATTCTTGTTGGCTCCCCAACAACTTCAATATTATCGAATCTTTTCATTATTTCTTCCCACAATATTTCCAATTGAAGATCGGCCAGTCTATTTCCGACACATCTATGAATACCAAAACCAAAGGATAAATGGCTACGAGGTCTTTCTCTATCTATGATAAAAGAGTTAGCATCTTTAATTACATCTTCATCCCTATTTCCTGATACATACCACATTATGACTTTATCACCTTTTTTTATTAGTTTTCCGCCCAATTCAATATCTTCAAGTGCAGTTCTCCTCATATATGCAAGAGGAGTTTGCCATCTAATAATCTCAGGAACCATAGTCTTTATTAGTGAGTGATCATTTCTTAATTTATCATATTGATCAGGATTTTGATTTAAAGCTAATATACCTCCTGTCATAGAGTTTCTAGTTGTATCATTTCCCCCAACTATTAAAAGAATAAGATTACCAAGATATTCCATTGGATCCATATCTCTTGTTTCAGGATTGTGAGCTAGCATAGATATCAAATCAGTTTTTGGTTCCGAATTCACCCTCTCATTCCACAAGCGTGTAAAATATTCTAGACACTCAAATAATTCTTTTTCTCTTTGTTCTTCTGATTCAACAACTCCATCACCTGGTCTTGCTGTAGATACATCTGACCACCTAGTTAATTTCATTCTGTCTTCGAAGGGAAAGTCAAATAATGTTGCTAACATCCGTGTTGTAAGTTCGATAGAAACTGTATCTACCCAATTAAAAACTTCATTTCTCGGCAAACTATCTAATACATCTTCAGTTCTTTCCCTGATAAGGCCTTCCATATTTTTTAAATTACTTGGAGCTACAACAGGATTTACAGCTTTTCTTTGAATATCATGCTTAGGAGGATCCATTGCAATGAACATTGGGGTAGTAAAATCTTCATCAGGATCAAATAATGTTATTGCTCCTTCAGATGAGAAAACCTTATGATTAGTATCTACACTCATAATATCCTTATATTTTGTTACTGACCAGTACGCTCCGACCTCCTCTACACAGGATTCAGGACAGTAATGGACCGGATCCTCATTTCTTAGTCTCTCAAATAATGGAAATATTGCATCTCCATACATAAAAATATCTGAATTAGCCATGTCAATTTTTTCAATTGGAATAGAATGAGGGTCAATAGCAGGATTCCAAGTTTCTGGATGAAGAAGTTCTTTATTCATTATTTATAATCTCCCATACTTTTTTAGAATTAATTGGCATATTTAATCCGTCAGTATTGTAATCACTTAAAGCATTTATAACAGCATTAACATATGCCGTTGTTGATGCAACAGTTCCCGCCTCTCCACAACCTTTTGCACCTAATAAATTTGTTGTGCATTCTGCATCTTCATTAAATTCTATATTAAAATGAGGAAAATCATCAGCTCTAGGCATTTGATAATCCATATATGATCCATTAACTAATTGTCCCGTTTCATCATCGTAGATTGCATGTTCACACATCGCCTGTCCTAACCCCTGAACAATTCCGCCATGAACTTGTCCGGCCACCAAAAGAGGGTTAATAATCTTTCCGAAGTCATCCGCAGCATAATAATCAACTAGCTCTATATCCCCTGTATCTTTGTCAACCTCAACCTCACATATATGACAGCCATTTGGATAAGTTGGATCTTTATGCTCATAAGCACTTATTCCGTCTAAAGATTTGGTATTAGATTTTTCTTCTGCAATTTTAGCTACGGAGAAAAGATCAATATTTCTGTTTGTTCCCTTTACCTCAAATAAAGGGCCTGAGTCAGTATTATATTCTATCTCATCAATTGAAGCCTCTAATTCATTAGCGGCAATCTCCATACCTTTCGTCAAAACATTATTTGAAGCATCATTTATGGCGCCAGCAGCAAAATATAATGACTTTGAACCTCCCGTTCCTCCGCCGCTTGGTAAATCATTACTATCACCAAAATGAATTGAGACAGCCTCAGGATTAACTCCCAATTTTTCAACAACAATTTGAGTCCATGCAGTCTCATGACCTTGCCCAGTTGCCATCGTTCCAGTAAACACCTTCACCTTCCCATCACTAGAAACAATAATTCTTGAATCTTCTTGCCCTTCACCTTGAGTTCTTTCTACATAATAAGAAATTCCAACGCCTCTTAATTTATTTCTTTTTTCAGAATCATTTTTTCTAGATTCAAAATTTTCAAAAGACGAATTTAATAAAGAAATATCAGTTGTTTTATCAAAATCACAACTGTCAAAAGGAATAACCGGATCCTTTGTTTGCCCTAAATCAGAACTTTGTACATAATTTTTTCTTCTTATTTCTATTGGATTTAGTGACATATCTCTAGCAGCTTGATCAACTAGTCTTTCAATAACATAACTTGCTTCAGGCCTTCCAGCTCCTCTATATGCATCAATAGGGACAGTATTTGTATAAACAACCTTAACATTATTCGTCATAACTGGAATATTATAAACACCTACATGCATACCGGCTGCTGCTAAGGTTGGAATAAATATTCCAAATTGAGATAAATAAGCTCCTACTGATGCAACTGTATCAACTTTAACACCAAGAAACTTCCCTTCTTTATCCAAAGCTAAATAAGCATCAGTTACATGATCTCTACCCTGAGCATCACTTAAAAAAGATTCTGATCTTGTAGCCGTCCATTTAACTGGTCTAGATAAAAGTTTACTAGCATGCATAACAGCGATGTATTCCGGAAAACACATCATCTTTAAACCAAAACCACCACCAACATCTTTAGTAATTACCTGAATATCTTCTTCTTTAATATTTAAGGTATTTGCAAGTCTTTCTCTCATAGCATGAGGTCCTTGACTTTCTACATGTACAGTAAATTTATTTGTATCACTTTCAAATATAGATACCGCTGATCGAGGTTCTATTGGATTAACTACAATTCTATTATTTATTAAATGAACATGCGAAATATGATGAGCTTCTTTTTCAACTTTTTGCCAATCATCGTCAGAACCTATACCCCAATCAACCGCACAGTTCGATGAGAATTCATCAAATAACTTAGGGGAATTTTGATCAAGAGCCTTTGCCGTATCAGAATTACTTGGAAGCTCTTCATATTCAATTAAAACATGATCAGAAGCATCTAAAGCTTCATTAACAGAATCTGCAATTATGAAAACAACTGGATCTCCCACATGTCTAACAACTTCATTAGCAAGAATAGGCTTCTTACTTGCATTCATTGGAGTTCCATCTTTATTTTCTAAAAAATCTATAACTGACATATGAGTGATGCCATCATTTATGAAACTATCTGCAGTTAAAATATCAATTACACCGGGCATTTTTTTTGCTTCTTCAATATCAATTTTTAATATTTTGGCGTGTGCGTAAGGAGATCTAACAAATGCTCCATAACACATATCAGAAAATTTTAAATCATCAGTATATGAACCTTCTCCTGTAATTAGCCTAGTATCTTCAATACGAGTTACAGGTTGACCTACGGCAAATTTCATTAATATCCCCCTTACCTAATTCTTATAACTAGGATCTATCTTGTCTAATTTTCTTATTAAACCAGGCCATGCTAATTGACCAATTCCATCATCAGAAGCCATGTGGCCCTGTTCAGTAACTAACTCAATAACATTATTTGGAACAGGATTTAATTTTGACCCTCCAGTAAGAGCTTTAATTTGCATAGTGCATGCTCGCTCAAGAAAAAAGAGTCTAAGCCAAGCATCGGCGCAAGTTGCCCCAGTTGTAAGCAGTCCATGATTTTTTAGAATTAAACAATGTTTATTGCCCAGATCATCAATTAATCTTTCTCTTTCATCAAGATTTAATGCAATACCTTCATAATCATGATAAGCGCAATCATCTCTTATAATCATAGCGTGCTGACTTATGGGCAATAATCCATTTTCTTGAGCAGCTACAGCAACTCCATCATTTGAATGAGTATGAATTACAGCATGATTATTTTCTCCATTTGCATGGACCGCGGAATGAATAGTAAATCCAGCTGAATTAACATCATAATTTGTCTCAGAAACTTTATTTCCTTCTAGATCAATTTTAACTAAATCAGACGCACATATTTCCTCAAAAAGTAATCCGTAAGGATTTAAGAGAAAATGCTCAGGTTCTGAAGGAACTCTTACAGAAATGTGAGTAAATACAAGATCATCCCAGCCATATAAAGCCACTAACCTATATAAAGCAGCTAATTCAACTCTTGCATTCCATTCTTCCTCAGAAACAGAATCTTTAATTTTAGAACTCATATTTTAATATTACAATTTTTATAAAAATTTAACCAGTTTTATTTAAAAACCATACCTATAGTTTGTTTTATAGCCTGATCCCAATGAAGAATAATATTTTCTCTTAAATTATTATCAATACATGGGTCAAAATTATCATATTTTGATAAATTCTTTTCAAATTCATTAAAATTACTAATATTCTTTGATCCAATTCCACAGACTATAGCAGCACCTAAAGAGGTAGCTTCTTTTTCAAATGATTTTAATATTGTAATATTGCATATATCTGAAAGATTTTGTAAAAACCATTGATTTTCAGCCATTCCACCATCAACTTTCACTTTATTAAAGGATTCTATAGAGTGGTTAGCAACATCTGCTTTTATTGCATTAAGAAGGTCATTAGTTTGTAAAGATACAGACTGGATAGCAGATAAAACAATATCATTTCTATCTGAATCCCTGGTTAATCCAAAAATAGAAGCCCTAGATTTTGCATCCCAATATGGAGCTCCTAGTCCAGTAAATGCCGGAACAAGAACAATTTCAGGATTTATATTTGTTGATGATAGTATATTATCAATTTCTTTATAATTATCAATTATTTGTAGGTTATTCTTTAACCAATCTATAATAGCACCAGCCATAAAAATCGATCCTTCTAGCGCATAAGATAACTTACCATTAATCTTATATCCTATTGTTGATAGCATGTTATTTTCTGAACGAACAATATTCTTACCCGTGTTTATAAGAGCAAAGCACCCTGTTCCGTATGTTGACTTAATATCGCCTTCATCAAAACAAAATTGTCCAATTGCCGCAGATTGCTGGTCCCCAATAACGCCAAAAATAGGTATTTTAACAGATAAAGCCTTTGATTCACCAAAATATGAATCTGAATCTCTTACTTCTGGTAAGATTGTTTTTTTAATACTAAAAATTTCAAGCAAGTCATCATCCCAGTCTAACGAACTAATATTAAAAAGATTGGTTCGTGATGCATTCGTTATATCAGTGGCAAATACCTCTCCTTCTGTTAAATTCCATATAATCCACGAATCTATTGTGCCAGCGCACACTTCATCCTTATCAATCTTGTCTTTAACGCCATCAACATTATCTATTACCCAGGCTATTTTTGTTGATGAAAAATAAGGATCAAGCAACAATCCGGTTTTTTTAATTATTATTTCCTCTAAGTTTTTTTTCTTTAATTCTCTACACTTTTCTTCAGTTCTTCTGTCTTGCCATACTATCGCATTATACAAATGCTCTCCCGTTAATTTATCCCATAAAACAACCGTTTCTCTTTGATTGGTAATTCCTAAGGAAGATATAGAAACATCATTATTCCTTTTAACTAAATCATTGCAGCAAAAAATTACGCTTTCTATTATTTCCTTTGGATTGTGCTCAACCCATCCGTTTTGAGGAAAAATTTGTTCAAAAGTTTTTTGAGATGTATCAACTCTTTTTCCATCTCCATTAAATAAAGTAACTTTTGTAGAGGTCGTTCCTTGATCAATAACTAAATACATTTCTAACCTTATTTATGAGAAACAGGTAACTTCTTTCTTCCCCAAAAAAGGAAGGGTCCCACCCTTTCGCCATCATTAATTAGTTTAAGATTAGGAAATCTCTTTTTTAACGCATTAAGAGTAACCCTTGTCTCTAACCTTGCAAGCTCTCTACCTAAACAAATGTGAACACCTACACTAAAAGAAATTACTTTACTGCCATCTCGAGTCAAATCAAATGTGTCTGGATTGTCAAAAATCATAGGATCTCTATTTGCTGCACCATAATGCATCATTACTTTTGAATTTTTAGGAATAATATTTCCTTCAATATTTACTTCTTTAGAAGTCGTTTTAAACAACCCTAAAAGAGGTGGATCATATCGGAGGCTTTCATTTATAGCATTATTAATATCAATTTTATCATTTACAAAATCTTCCCATAAATTATCTACAGTCATCATTCTCCATACTAAATTAGAAATTAAAGAAGTAGTTGTCTCATTACCTGCAACAAATATTTGTGTAGTCAAATTTACAGCCTCATCATTAGATAAATAACTCGATTTAATTTTTGCATGAGCAATCCTAGATAAAAGAGTGCTATCTTCATCTTGTTCTCTTTTTTTAAGTATTAGGTCCAATAGATAATCTCTCATTTGACTTAATTCTTTTTCAAATTGATGAGGGTCTTCGCTACACATTTGTTCTACAGTAGCATCAGCCCAACGCTTAAATTTATAAATGTCATCAATAGGAATGCCTAATATCTCACATATAATTATTACTGGTAGTGGAAATGATAAATTATCATGAATATCCCAGATATCTTTTTCCATGACATGATCAAGAAGCTCTTCAGCAATCTCTTCTAATCTCTCTTCTAATTTTGCAATTGAACCCATTAAAAAGTTCGGCTGTACTATTCTTCTAACTAATGTGTGATGCTCTCCATCAGAAAGCACACCGTTAGAAGAATCTATAAAATTGGGGCCATTCCCATGTCCTTCAATGAATATATCAGGCTCTCTTAAGGCATAACTAATATCTTTATATCTAGATAGTATATAGAATGGAGGATCATATAAATCGTACTGATAAACTCTATCTCCATTTAACAATTTTGAAGCCGATATAGATGGATCATACATCTCATCCTGACTCATTAAATTAACCTTACTGTTATCTGAATTCATTTATTCACCTAAATAGACAAAAACCAATGATAAAACTTTAGTAATTTAGGTATGAATTATCAAGAGGAAGTGATATTTAAAAAAATATGTCAGATAAAAAAATACATTTTGTTTCAAGTGACAATAAAGCCGCAAAAGAAGCAAAAGATAATCTAGTAGAAAAATATACGGATTATCCTGCTCCTGAAGCTGATGTAATTGTTGCGCTTGGAGGCGATGGGCTTATGTTACAAACCCTTCATGATAACATTGATAAAGCTAAACCTATTTTCGGCATTAATAAGGGATCTGTTGGATTCTTAATGAATGATTATAATGATGATGACCTCTTACAAAGAATTGATTCTGCTACTTTAACAAAGGTATACCCTCTTCAGATGAAAGTAAAAACTGATAAGGAAGAAATATCAGCAAAAGCCATTAATGAAGTTTCCCTTTTGAGGCAAACCTATCAAGCGGCAAAAATTATGATTAAGATAGATGATAAAATTCGATTAGAAGAATTAATATGTGATGGTATTTTACTTGCAACGCCTGCGGGAAGCACAGCTTATAATTTATCTGCTCATGGACCAATATTACCAATTACTTCAAACTTATTAGCATTAACTCCTATATCAGCATTTAGACCAAGAAGATGGAAAGGAGCATTGCTACCTCATGATTCAATAGTTGAAATTGAGATATTGGAAAAAACTAAGAGACCAGTAAGCGCTGTTGCAGATAATCTTGAAATCAGAGACATAGAAAGTGTTAAAATAACTGAGGACAGAAAAACGGAGTTATTTATGCTTTTTGATCCTGAAACAAATCTAGAAGAAAAGATTTTAGAAGAACAATTTACTTACTCTTAATTTATTTTAAATTCTCTATAGGTTCTTTCACTAGGCCATACCCAGCCTTTTCTGGGATCGTCAAAAATACACCATCTTCATTCTTTTCTATCTTAGGCTCAACAGTAAAAACTTTTTCTTTTTTTACTTCTTCAAGAGCTTCCTTAACAGTATTAAATTTGGATAATTTTTCTAGATTCATTCTTGTTGGAAAAATAATTGTTCGCTTTTCAGCTAAACAATCCTCTAATGCCTGTCTCGGCGAAATCCAAATTGAATCAACAGATTCTTTTCCATCATGCTGACCTATATGATCTTTAGGAGCTTCGGCAAGATAAAAATATGTATCAAACCTCTTTGGCATCATTTTAGGTGTTATCCAATGCGCAAATGGAATTAAATTGTCTAAGTTAAATGTAATATTTTCTTTAACAGCAAAATCAAACATTGATCCTTTCTTGTTATTGAATTCTTCTCGCCACTTAGCTAATTTCTCTAACCTTTCACTTGATATAATTTCTTTCTCATTTTGTTCATATGCAAATAATACATCTGCTTCTTCATAACACTCTCTTATGCCTGCAATTTTATAACTAATCTCCTCATCACTAATTTCTGTTTCAGAAACTATATATCTTCTTATTTCTGGATTAAGATCATTTTCATCAACTTTTCCGCCTGGAAAAACTAAAGCACCGGATGCAAAATCTATTTGATGATGTCTTACCACCATAAAGACTTCTATGTCATCAACACCGTCTCTAATAACTAAGACTGTAGATGCGGGTATTAATTTATTAGAAGAATTTTCCATAATATAATGCTATAGCATAGTTCAAAATATTAAATCACTTATTTTTATTAAGATGAGGAAAGATGATGCTAGAAGGATTAAAAGTTATTGAAATGTCAACATATGTAGCCGCTCCTGGAGCAGGTGGTATGCTTCGGGACTGGGGGGCAGAAGTTATTAAAGTTGAGCCATTATCAGGTTGTCCAATGAGATCATTTTTTGAAGGAACAAAATCAAAATTAGAAATTGTTGGTAATCCTATTTTTAGCTTGGATAATAGAGGAAAAAAAGGAATGACAATTAATACAAGTAATGAAAAAGGTGCTGATATTGTTAGAGAGCTAATAAAATCAGCTGATATTTTTCTTACAAATGTAAGGCCAACTTCTTTAGAAAACTCTAAACTTGACCATAAAACACTATTAAAAATTAATCCTAAACTGGTTTATTGTTCACTTTCTGGTTATGGGCTAGATGGAGAAGAAAGAGATAGGCCAGGATTTGATATAGCTGCCTTTTGGTCTCGATCAGGTATGGCTCATTTAACTCAAAGAAAAGGTGAAGAACCGCTACCAATAAGAGTTGCAGTTGGTGATCATATAACTTCAATCGCTACCGTAAGCGGTATATTGGCTGCGATATATGAAAGAGAGAAAACAGGAAAAGGTAAAGTGGTGGAAAGTTCACTCTTAAGAACAGGTATTTATTCTATTGGTTCAGATATGGCGCTTCAATTAAGATTTGGAAGAGTTCCATCAACTAAAAAAAGGGATGAACAAATAAACCCAATTGCTAATTTCTTTAAAACAAAAGACGATAGATGGATATGTCTAAGTCCAAGAGCTGGTGGCAATTGGGATCTTCCTCAAGTCGCTAGAGCTATAGGAAGAGAAGAATGGCTTGAAGATGAAAGGTTTAATTCTCATCATGGAAGAAGAACAAATTCTACTGAATTTGTAAAAGCGATGGATGACGCATTTAGCCAATATACTCTAGAGGAATGGGAAGAAAGGCTTGATAAAGAAGATTTAATATGGGCTCCAGTTCAAAATTTAAGTGAAGTTGCAGATGATAAACAAGCAATAGCTTCTGATGCATTTGTAGAAATCGAAGATCCTGAATGTGATGAAAAATATAGATCACTCGCTGCACCAGTAAAATTTCATGATAGTGATGATGGACCGAAAGGCCCTGCCCCAACTTTAGGGCAACACAATAAAGAAATATTAGGAGAAATGGGATTTAATATAGAAGAAATAGAAAAAATGATAGATGAAGGTATTATTGGGAAAAGTTAAGTTAACTCCAAATGTGTTATTTGTTTCCAGAGATTTTATCAGGCGCGGAAGATTCTTTTAAAATTAATGAAATACTATCTTCTAGATCTAAAATTTCTTGATTATTCGACCCTAACCTTCTTATAGCGACAGTATTATCTTCCATCTCATTTGCACCTACTACGAATATAAATGGTACTTTATTAACTGAATGTTCTCTAACTTTATAATTAATCTTCTCATTTCTATCATCTAAAATTGTTCTTATTCCATTTTCCCTTAAAATTGATTCAGCTCTCTTTGCGTATTCGTCTGCTTTGGAGGTAATTGTTGCAATAACAACTTGTACTGGGGATAGCCATATTGGAAATCGTCCCTCATAATGTTCAATTAATATTCCTGTAAATCTTTCCAAGCTCCCAAGAATAGCTCTGTGAAGCATAACTGGGGTATGCTTATCATTATCTTCACCTATATAACTCGCACTTAATCTACCTGGCATATTAAAATCAACCTGTAAGGTGCCACATTGCCAAGTTCTTCCTATTGCATCATGAAGATAAAAATCTAACTTTGGACCATAAAAAGCCCCATCCCCTTTATTTTCTTCAAATGGGAGCCCTGTTGCCTTTGCGGCATTCAATAAAGCTAATTCAGCTTTTTCCCATATTTTGTCAGAGCCAACTCTTTTTTCAGGCCTATCAGCATACATTATAGAAACTTTATCAAAACCTAATTCTTTATATATTTCTTGTAATAATTTGCAAAAATTAATTGTTTCACTTTCAATCTGATCTTCAGTACAAAATATATGAGCATCATCTTGAACAAAGTTCCTAACTCTCATTAATCCATGAAGGGCTCCGGAAGGTTCATTCCGATGGCAAGACCCAAATTCGGCCATCCTTAGCGGCAAATCTTTGTAACTTTTTATCCCCTGATTATAAATTTGTATATGAGCAGGACAGTTCATAGGCTTAATCATTAATTCCCTATCATCAATAATAGTTGTATACATATTCTCAGAATACTTATCCCAATGCCCTGATTCTATCCAAAGTTCTTTATCTAAAATTTGAGGAGTTTTAATTTCTTCATACCCCACTTTAGATATTTTTCTTCTTATATAATCTTCTAATTCTCTATAAATTGACCACCCATTTGAGTGCCAGAAAACCATTCCGGGAGCTTCTTCTTGAAAATGAAAAAGATCCATTTCTTTTCCTAATTTTCTATGATCTCTTTTCTCGGCCTCCTCAAGAAGAATTAAATAATTTTTTAACTCTTTTTCACTCGCCCAGGCAGTTCCATAGATTCTTTGAAGCATTTTATTGTCTGACTTTCCTCTCCAGTAAGCTCCTGCTATTTTGGTCAACTTGAAAGCTCTTAAATGCCTTACTGAGGTTACATGCGGTCCCCTACACATATCTATATATTCATCATGATGATAGAGAGCTATTACCTCACCCTCAGGAATATCATTAATAATTTCTATTTTATAAGGCTCATCTCTTTCTTTAAAAGTTTTAATCGCCTTTTCTCTTGATACAACTTCTCTTACAACAGGATAATCTGTTTGAGCTAATTCTTTCATTCTTTTTTCAATTTTATCGAGATCTTTTTCACTTAGAGATTCTTCAAGATCAATATCGTAATAGAAACCATTATCAATAGTTGGGCCAATAGCCATTTTAACTTTAGGATAAAGTTGTTTCATTGCATGGCCAAACAAATGAGCGCAGGAATGCCTTATAATTTCTATACCCTCTTCATCAGAATTAGTTACAATAACAATATCAGAATCATTTTCTACAATCTCTGAGGCATCAACAAGATCGCCATTTAAAAACCCAGCTACAGTAGCTTTTGCTAAACCTTTTCCAATTGAAAGAGCAATCTGGTCAAAATTAACTGGCTCATCAAATTCTTTTTTTGATCCATCTGGTAAAGTTATTTTTGGCATTTAACTATTATTATCTTCTTTTGATGGGACAGGATCATATCCATATCCGCCCCAAGGGTTACAACGAATTATTCGGAATAATGATAATTTAAAACCTCTAAAGAATCCATAAATTCTAAAAGCTTCTAATGCATAAGTTGAGCATGAAGGCTCAAATCTACAAGATTTTCCAATATATGGAGATATTAAGTATTTATACCCTTTAATAAGAAATATAGATATTCGACTTGCAAAACCCATTTTTATCTTTCTAAAAACCTAATTTATATTGCTATAAATTAATTTGAAAAATTATCCACAGAAAAATTTGTTTATCCACAAAAAAAACAGTTTAAATAATTGACCAAAGATCAATCATAGGGATAAGGTAATTATGACGATAGAAATGACCAATTATCGTTGGGCGGGTGACAAGCCGCATTGAGGGTTAAATGGTCTTTGACCCATGGTGAAGGTAAGAATAGAAATATTCTGAGAATAGCCACTCTGGAGTTAGAAATTTACCTGTAAAGGATAAATACTAAATTTAGAGAGCGACTTGCCAGTCTTAATCGGGGGCGATTAAGTCATCTAAAAGGGAACTCGATGTGGGTTCCCTTTTTTTCATTTAAATTGAATCAAACAATCTTCAACGGCATCAAAAGTTAACATTACAGATGCATGCCTTCCTTTATAATCTTTTACTGGCTGAAGAAACTTTAAATCATTCCATTTACCTTGGGGTGGC
>JAZAJI010000064.1:0-31926 GCA_036230365.1 Pseudomonadota bacterium | reverse complement strand
TCGAAACATCCTTGGGTGCAGTTTTTGACCCTGGGGGAGACCTAGATAACATTTTAAAAATGGTTGAAGAAAATGATATTACGATTGAAAAAATTTTAATTACCCATGCTCATCTCGATCATGCAGGTGGTGCAAATCAACTTTCTAAAAAGCTTAATGTTCCAATAGAAGGACCTCATGAAGAAGATCTTTTTCTAATGGAGAGTTTATCTGAACAGGGAGAAAAATTTGGTCTCAAAGATGCTCAATCTTTTAAAACTACAAGATATCTAAAAAATGGTGATGAAGTAACAATTGGTAATCAGAAATTAGGTGTCAGACATTGTCCTGGTCATACACCTGGTCATATTATTTTCTTCCATGAAGAAGCTCAATTAGCAGTAGTTGGAGATGTATTATTCCAAGGATCTATAGGAAGATCAGATTTACCTAAAGGCAATCATGAGCAGCTCATTAACTCAATAGTTAATGAGTTATGGCCATTAGGAGATAATATGACATTTATTCCAGGGCACGGCCCATTATCAACCTTTGGTCAGGAAAGATTATCAAATCCATATGTTTCAGATTTTGCCTTAGGAATTGATAGAGAAATAACTGAAAAAGTAAAGAACCAAGAAGAATCGGAAAACTAAATTCATAGGTGAATATCTTGTATTTTATTAATAACCAAAAATACAAACGAACCTCATTATGTTTGTTGTACTTCCTTCAGGGAATTCCTCAAGGACTTATATACTTCGCTTTATTAGATTGGTTAGCTGGTAATGATTTTTCAATCAAAGATATTGCTATAGTAACTGCCATAGCCTCAATTCCTTGGTCATTAAAGTTTCTAATTGGTCCATTTGTTGATCGTTTCAATAATTCTTTAATGGGCAAAAGGAGGCCTTGGATAATAGCTTCTACACTTTTTATGAGTATGACACTTATTATTGGATCTTTAATATCAGATCAAAATATTGACCCTAAAATTCTTGGTTTTATATTATTTTCTACAATCCTTGCAACTTCAACGCTTGATGTTGCCACAGATGGATTAGCTATTGATATTTTAGATGAAAATGAAAGAGGTTTTGCTAATGGTTTAATGTGGGCTTTCAGAACCTTAGGGGTGAGTATTTCTGCAATATTCTCTTCCGCCGTTATGAATATCTATGGGCTAAGTTATGCAATGTTAGATCTAGGAATAATAATAATAATTTTTGGCATCATCTTATTTTTTTTTAAGGAGAGACAATCTGATGCAATAATTTCTTTAAATTCTATATCTCATAAAGAAAATGAAAATATGGATTTAAAATTTTCTAAAATCTTATCTATAATTATAAATAGTTTTTCAAATAAATTCATTTTCCTTTTATTATTATTCTGTCTTACATCTAACATTGCTTCAGGTATTCATTTTTCTTCAGTTTCCTATCTTTATGTAAATTATGCGGAATGGGAATCATATGATCTCACAAAATTAAGATCTATTGGTTTATATGGGGGAATAATAGCTGCTCTTATAGGGGGCTATCTGTCAGATAAAATTAATCCGCAAACAATAATCAAAATCTCACAAATAGGTTTGGCAATATTATGTTTTATAATAGGAATATATATAGAAGTTTTAAGAAATGAATTTCTTGGAATAACTATTTTACTAGCTTTTTCGTTTTTCAATTCTTTTGGAATGACAGCAGTATTATCTCTATGTATGAAATATTCAATGACCGCTTCAGCGGCATCTCTTTTTGCAATATTTATGAGTGCCAGGCATTTATCTCGAATTGGAGGAGAAGCAATTGTTGGAATTTTTGATGGCATTATGGATATTACAGTTAATAATATTTACTTAATAACTTCATTAATATGCCTTTTGCCGTTAATTTTTTTAAAAAAAATAAAAATAATCCAATAAAAACATTCTTTTTAATATCATAAAACTTGACACATATTTCCGCAGGGTTATAGTCGCGCCACACAGAATATATTGGTAAAAAGGTTTAAAATGTACGCGGTAATAAAAACTGGTGGTAAACAATACAAGGTTTCAAAAGATGATATTATCTCAGTTGAGAAATTGTCTGAAGATTCAGGTAAAAAAGTAAAATTAAACGAAGTTCTTGTAATATCTGATAAAGGCAAACCAATAATTGGTAATCCTTTAATAAAAGGAGCCAGTGTAGAGGCAGAAATCTTAGAACAAACCAGATCAAAAAAGATTACTGTATTCAAGAAAAAAAGAAGGCATAATTACAGACGTAAGCAAGGCCATAAACAATTGGTAACTAATCTTAAAATTTTAAGCATTAATTCTACTGGTACAAAATCTGCAAAATCAGAAAAGGCTAAAACAGAAGACACAAAGAAAAAAACCACTACAACTAAGAAAACTGCTACTACTAAAAAAACCACAACAACTAAAAAAACTGTCGCGAAGAAAAAAGCAGAGGACAAAACCAAAAAAACTGCTACAAAGGGTAAAGAAAAAACTAAGACTTCTGCTAAAGGTTCAAAGGAGTAAAAAATGGCTCATAAAAAAGCTGGCGGATCATCAAGAAATGGAAGAGACTCAGAAGGCAGAAGGCTTGGGGTTAAAAAGTTTGGTGGACAAAATGTTATTCCTGGAAATATCATAATTCGTCAAAGAGGGACTAAATGGAAACCTGGAAAAAATGTAGGTCTAGGTAAGGATCATACAATATTTTCTTTAATAGAAGGAACTGTTGATTTCTCAAGAGCCAGAAATGGTAGACCAGTAGTTTCTGTTAAACCTAATACAGAAACAGTTAATTAAAAAGTTTCCAAATAAAATCTTAATTAGTAATTAATATTGCGAGTCTGGTAATGAAATTCCTTGATCAAGCAAAAATCTATATACGATCCGGAGATGGCGGCAATGGATGCATAAGTTTTCGTAGAGAAAAATATGTTGAATTTGGCGGACCCAATGGTGGTAACGGAGGAAAAGGCGGGGATGTTATTATTAAAAGTACTGAAGGCCTAAATACACTTATCGATTATAGATTTAAACAACATTTCAAAGCTAAAAATGGTGATCCTGGGATGGGTAGTGATAAAACAGGAAAATCTGGGGAAGATATCATTATTGAGGTTCCACGAGGAACATTAATTCTTGAGGAGGATAATAAAGAAGTAATAATTGATATAATGGATAAAGATCAAAATATTACAATTTTAAAAGGTGGGAATGGAGGTTTTGGAAATTCTCATTTTAAAAATTCAGAAAACCAGACACCTCGAAATGCAAACGACGGAGAATCAGGAAAAGAAAAATGGATTTGGCTGAGATTAAAACTTATTGCAGATGTAGGATTAGTTGGTTTACCAAATGCTGGGAAGTCAACTTTTGTATCAACTGTAAGTAAAGCTAGCCCGAAGATTGCTGACTATCCTTTTACAACAATTCATCCTGTTTTGGGAATTGTAAAATATATGGATAAGGAATTTGTAATTGCTGATATTCCTGGACTAATTGAAGGCGCCCATGAAGGTAAGGGTTTAGGAGATAGGTTTCTTGGGCATATTGAACGATGTAATATATTGTTGCATCTGATAGATGTCACAGATGAAGACATAATTAATTCATGGAAAACTGTAAGAAATGAAATAAAATCATATTCTAAGGAACTTAGTTTAAAAAATGAAATAATTGTTCTTTCTAAATCCGATGCTTTAAACAAAAAAGAGCTCAATGATAAAAAGGAAGAACTAAAAAACTTTGTTGGAAAAGAAATATTTACAATATCCTCAGTTAGTGGAGATGGAATAAATAATATATTAAAGAAAATAAATGAAGAAATTCCAAAAGATATTATTGATGAGTATAATGAAGGCTGGAAACCATGAAAAGTATAAAAGATAGTAATAGAGTAATTATTAAGATTGGATCTTCCCTTTTAATTAATAAAGGTTCAGGAATTAATACAAAATTTCTTGATGAAGTAGTTGAAGATATTTCTTCTTTAAAAAAAGAAGGAATCGAAATCCTTATTGTATCTTCAGGCGCTATCGAATTAGGAAAAGTTGAATTAAACAAAAACAATGAGAAATTAACATTATCTGAGAGCCAGGCAGCATCTTCAATAGGACAGATTAAATTAATTAATGCTTGGAAAGATGCTTTTGAGAAAAAGAATATTCTCACAGCACAAATATTAATAACCGCTGAGGATACTGAAAATAGGAAAAGATTTTTAAATGCAAGAACAACAATTGAAGAACTCTTAAAAGATAATTTTATCCCTATCATTAATGAAAATGATACTGTAGCAACTTCAGAAATCAAATATGGAGATAATGATAGATTAGCAGCAAGGATTGCGGGTATGGTTTCAGCGGATTGTCTGCTTCTATTATCAAATGTAAATGGTCTACATGAAAAAGATCCTAATATTGAAAAAAGTGAAATTATACTAGAAGTAGAAAATATTGATCAGAAGATCATTGATATGGCTGGTAGAGCGAGTCCTATGGGGAAAGGCGGAATGAAGACAAAAATTGCAGCAGCTAAGATTGCAACAAAAACAGGTTGTTATATGATAATTTCATCTGGAACTAACAAAAAACCTATTTCATCAGTAAAAAAGGGAGAGGTGGGCACATGGTTTTCTCCACAAAGTAAAAATATAAATGCATTAAAAAGCTGGATATCAGGAAGTATAAATACGACCGGAATTGTCCATATTGATGAAGGCGCTAGTGAAGCATTAGATCTGGGAAATAGTTTGCTTTCCGTTGGGATCTCCAGATGTGAAGGTAACTTTGAGAAAGGAGATGCTGTAATAATAAAATATAAGGATAAAGAAATAGCTAGAGGACTAACAAATTATAATTTCCAAGATCTAACTAAAATAATTGGAAAAAAGTCGGAAGAAATAGAAGAAATTTTGGGATATCTTGACAAAACTGAAGTCATACATAGAAATAACCTAGTTTATTCAGGTGATAATGAGGAAGATTAATGAGCAAAGAAATTAAATCACAATTAATTACAATTGGAGAAAATGCAAAAAAAGCTTCTCAAATTCTATCTATGTCTTCAGAAAATATTAAAAACAAAGCTTTGACTAATATGGCAAATACAATTGTAAAACAATGCGATAAGATATTAGAAGCTAATAACCTTGATATGGAAAATGCTAAAAAGAAAGGAATCTCTGAAGCATTCCTTGATAGATTGTTATTAGATTCAAAAAGAGTAGAATCAATAAGTGAAGGTCTAAGATCAATAGTAGAATTAAGTGATCCTGTTGGAGAGGAAATAGCACGATGGAAAAGACCTAATGGCTTGGATATATCGAGAGTAAGAACCCCTCTTGGAGTAATTGGTGTTATTTATGAAAGCAGACCAAATGTTACTGCGGATGCAGGAGCATTATGTCTTAAAGCTGGAAATGCTGTAATCCTTAGAGGAGGATCAGAAAGTTTTCACTCTTCTGCAGCAATTCACAATTGCCTTGTGAAAGGTCTAGAAGATTCAAATCTTCCAAAAGAATCAATCCAAATTATTCCAACAATTGATAGAGACGCTGTTGGTTATCTTTTAGAGGGTTTAAATGGAAATATCGATGTTATTGTACCTCGTGGTGGGAAAAGCTTAGTAGAAAGAGTACAAAATGAAGCTAAGATACCTGTATTTGGTCACCTGGAAGGAATATGCCACTTATATGTTGATGAGCAAGCTGATCCAATTAAAGCTGAAGAAATAGTTATAAATGCAAAAATGAGAAGACCAGGAATATGTGGTGCTGCAGAAACTCTTTTAATTGATGAGAAGGTTAATAAAGATTTAATATTAAAATTAATCTCATCATTAAAAAATAACGGTTGTGAAGTAAGAGGATGTGAAAAATCTCAACTCATTGATGATAATTTAATACCCGCTAATAGAGAAGATTGGTCAACAGAATATTTAGACTCAATAATAAGTTTAAAAATTGTTAATGGAATTGAAGATGCAATTAAACATATAAATGAATTCTCTACTAATCATACAGATTCAATAATTACTGAAAATAAAGAAATTGCAGAAAAATTTATGAGAGAAATAGATAGTGCAATAGTAATGCATAATGCATCTACTCAATTTGCGGATGGCGGTGAATTTGGAATGGGAGCCGAAATTGGAATAGCAACTGGTAGATTTCATGCTAGAGGTCCTGTAGGAGTAGAACAATTAACAAGTTTCAAATATGTTGTCCGGGGTTCAGGTCAAACAAGGCCATAATGAAGATATTGCAGTGAAAAATAAACATTTACCCATAAATCCAGGTACAAAAATTGGTTTATTTGGAGGTTCCTTTAATCCAGCACATGAGTGGCATTTTCGAATCTCTAAAAATGCGCTTACAAGCTTAAAGCTAGATAAGATAATTTGGCTTGTATCGCCCGAGAATCCTCTAAAAAATAAAGAAACACTTATGAAATTTGATGAGCGTTTCTTAAGCGCTAAAAAATTAGCTAATTCAGAAAATTTCTTTGTAAGTAGTTATGAAAAGGAAAATAAGACAAAATATTCTATTGATACAGCATCTAAAATCATAAATTCATATCCTGATACAAAGTTTATTTGGATAATGGGTTCAGATTGCGCAGCTGAAATTTCAAATTGGAAAGATTGGGAAAAATTTATAAATTTACTACCTATAGCAATATACCCAAGACCCTCTTATGCAATAGATTCAAAAAAACTAGATTTAATAAAGGAGAATACAAAACTAATTAATAATGATAAACAATCAAACTTTATTAACGAGAAACCTCCAGTAATTACATTTATTCCTGGACCGATGAGTGATATATCTTCGAGTCAAATAAGAGAAGGAGAAAATGGATAATAATTTAACTCACATTCTATCTAAACTAGAAGATAACAAAGCGCTTGATATAGTTTCCATTAATCTTAAAGGAAAGTCTGATATTGCTGACTACCTAGTAATTGCTACAGGAACTTCAAATAGACATGTAGGGTCTATATCTGAACACCTTATAAGTGAATTAAAAAAGGAAGGAATTAAAGATTTAAAGGCTGAAGGTATCAATAAGAGTGATTGGGTTCTTATTGATAGCGGAGATGTTATTATTCATGTTTTTAGAAAAGAAGTAAGAGAATTCTATAATCTAGAAAAATTATGGCAATCTCCAGTAAGCGCAAATGAGCATTACTAAATGTTTATTACTATAGCTTATATTGGTAACTCAAATAGTAAATTTGATGAACTTGAAAGAGATTATATAAAAAAAATTATTAGAATAGGAAATACATTGGGGCTAAAAGAAATAGTCTTGAAAAAAATAAAAAACTCATCAAAAAAAAATATTACTGACAGAAAAGATGATGAATTCTCAAGATTGTCTAATATAATAGGAAGAGATTCTTTTAATATATTACTAGATAGAAAAGGTATTCAGTTAGATTCTATTAATTTCTCTAAAATCATATTAAAAGAAAGTTCAAATAATAAAAATTTAATCTTCTTTATTGGCGGGTCTGATGGTGTAGAAGAGAAAAACCATAAGCACTTTGATAAGATTTTATCTTTTGGAGACTTAACATGGCCACATAAGATGTTTAGAATAATGTTATTGGAACAAATTTATAGATCTATAACAATTTTTAATAACCATCCTTATCATAAATAAATGATCGATCAAAAAAAAATATGCCCTATATATATATTATTATTCTTAATAATAATTCTAAACTCCTATGTATTTGCTTATAGCAAAACCTTAAGTGAAGAAAATACGAACCTTATGGAAAAAGCCATATCACTAGTTGATAAAGAATATATAGAGGAAACTGAACAAGATGAACTTATAGAATCTGCTCTTAACGGGATGTTGCAATCATTAGACCCTCATTCTATTTATTTACCCCCAAAAGAATTTGAAAATTTACAAAACACTACTAGCGGTCAATTTGCTGGACTTGGAATAGAAGTAACAATGGAAAATGGTGTTATAAAAGTAATAAGCCCAATAGATGATAGTCCTGCCGAAAAAGTTGGAATAAATGCTGGAGATTATATTACTCATATTAATCATGAACAAATACTAGGAAAAAGCCTTAGTGAAGCTGTTGAATTAATGCGTGGCGAGCCTAAAACGGAAATTACTATAACAATTGTTAGAAAAGAAATTGATGATGCGTTTGATATTAAGATTGTTAGAGAAATAATAAATATTCCAGGTGTAAAAACAAAAATAGAAGGAAAAAATAATTCCATAGGATATATCAGGATTTCAGCATTTAATGAAAAAACATCAGAAAAACTTTTTGAAGAATTATTCCTTAACGAAAATGATATAAATCATAACATTAAAGGTTATATACTTGATCTTAGAAGAAATCCTGGGGGCCTTTTAAGACAAGCAATCGAGGTAAGTAATATGTTCTTAGATAATGGTGAAATTGTTTCGACAAAAAGACCAAGATTTAATGAAAAAATTAGATCCTTTAATGCCAAAAAAGGTGACATCATAGCTGGGAAACCTTTAATAATTCTGGTAAATGGTGGGTCTGCATCTGCATCAGAAATAGTTGCAGGGGCTCTTCAAGACAATAATAGAGCGATTATCATAGGGACAAGAACTTTTGGTAAAGGGTCTGTACAAACATTATTCCCATTAAATAAGAATAATATTTTCTTTCCATCATCAAAAAACCTTGGTGCAATTAAACTTACTACTGCAGAATATTTTACACCTTCGGGCCGTTCTATCCAGGCTGAAGGTATTATGCCTGATTTTGTTATCGAACAAATTTTAGATGAAAAAGACGATCCAAATTATTATAAGGTTGGTGAAACTCAACTTAATAAATTTATAAAGAAAAAGGATCAACTAGATACTGAGTCTGGTTCATCCGCTTTTATTCCTGAAGATGAAAAAAATGATATTCAATTAAATTTAGCAATAAGAATTTTAGAAAATTTATTTTCATATATATAAAATAAAATAAGGAAAGATTATGGATAGTAAAAATTTGGGCCTTAGAAAAGCAGTAGGAATAATCTTAACAAGAAAAGATGGAAAGATTTGGACTGGTAAAAGAAGAATAGGCATCGGAGTTAGGCCTAATGAAAAAAATCTATGGCAAATGCCTCAAGGCGGTATCGATATAGGAGAAACACCAGAGGAAGCAGCTTTTCGAGAATTGGAAGAAGAAACAGGCACAAAGTCGGCTGAAATAATTTTAAGCACCAATGATTGGCTTGAATATAACCTGCCAAAAGATTTGCTTGGAAAAGCCTTAAAAGGAAAATTTAGAGGACAAAAGCAAAAATGGTTTTTAATGTTGTTTAAAGGTAATGACAAAGAGTTTAATTTAAATAAACATGATCCCGAATTCGATGATTGGTCTTGGCGTGAACTTGAAGAAATGCCAAGTTTAGTTGTTGATTTCAAGAAGGATTTATATTTAGAACTTGTAAGAAAATTTTCTCCAATTAAAGAAAAATTAATTAATTATTAGATTCTAGAATTAGTTTCTTTGCTAATAAAGATTCCCTCTCTATTAGATCTTCAGTTTCTTCAAGACTTTTATTTACTTTATCCAATTCTATTAAAAAATCCTCTTTATTAGATTCTAGTAGATTGAATGATTTTTCTGCTAATAAAGTAACATTATCATTGGCTACATCAGCAAATCCACCATCAATTAAAAATTTCATGTTCTCGGATTCACTAACTTTTATTTCTACAATACCAACTCTCAATGCAGTCATAAATGGTGCATGTAAAGGTAAAATCTCAGCATCGCCTTCTTTTGCAGGCAACAAAACACTAACCACTTCTCCAGAAAATAAAGATGACTCAGGCGAAACAAATTCAAAATTTATTTTTGAAGACATTATTATTCTTCCTTAGCTAATTGTTCACCTTTTTCAATAGCATCTTCAATAGTTCCAACCATATAAAACGCAGCTTCAGGCAGGTGATCATAATCGCCATTACATAATCCTTTAAAACCCTTAATAGTATCATTTAGATCTACTAAAATCCCAGGTGATCCAGTAAAGACCTCAGCCACATGGAAAGGTTGTGAGAAGAATCTTTCAATTTTTCTTGCTCTAGCAACAGTCAGCTTATCTTCCTCACTTAATTCATCCATACCCAGAATTGCAATGATATCTTGCAAAGATTTATATTTTTGAAGTATTTCTTGTACTTCTCTAGCCACATTATAATGTTCTTGACCAATTATTTCTGGCTCAAGAATTCTGCTAGTTGAGTCTAATGGATCAACAGCAGGATAAATACCTTTTTCAGAAATTGCTCGGGATAAAACTGTAGTTGCATCTAGATGAGCAAATGATGTTGCTGGCGCTGGATCTGTCAAATCATCAGCAGGAACATAAATCGCCTGGACTGAAGTAATAGAGCCCTTATTCGTAGAAGTAATTCTTTCTTGAAGATTGCCCATATCAATAGCTAATGTAGGCTGGTAACCAACAGCAGAAGGAATACGCCCTAAAAGTGCTGATACCTCAGACCCAGCTTGAGTGAATCTAAAAATATTATCAACAAAAAATAAGACATCTTGTCCTTCTTCTCTAAAATGTTCTGCTACTGTTAATCCTGAAAGCCCCACTCTTGCTCTAGCTCCAGGAGGTTCATTCATTTGGCCATAAACAAGAGAACATTTAGATCCTTCTCCTCCACCTTCCTTATTAACCCCAGATTCTATCATTTCCCAATAAAGGTCATTGCCTTCTCGAGTTCTTTCTCCTACTCCAGCAAAGACAGAATAGCCGCCATGTCCTTTAGCAATGTTATTAATCAATTCCATAATAAGAACTGTTTTACCAACTCCAGCCCCTCCAAAAAGTCCTATCTTTCCGCCTTTAGAGTAAGGACAGAGCAGATCAACCACTTTAATTCCCGTCACTAAGATCTCTGTATCAGTAGATTGTTCAATAAATTCTGGTGCATTTTGATGGATTGCTCTTTTATTACTAGTTTTAAGTTCACCTTTTTCATCAACCGGCTCACCGACAACATTAATAATTCTTCCTAAAGTCTCTTCACCAACGGGTACAGAAATAGGTGCTCCAGTATCAGCTACTAACTCACCTCTTTTTAAACCTTCAGTAGTATCCATAGCAATTGTACGAACAGAATTTTCACCTAAATGCTGAGCAACTTCTAAAACAAGTCTCTTGCCATCTTGTTCTATCTCTAAAGCATCTAAGATTGCCGGTAGATGATTATCAAATTTGACATCAACAACAGCTCCCATTACTTGAACAACTTTTCCTTGATTAATTTCACTCATAATTATCCTCTTATAAAGTTAAAGCGCGTCCGCACCTGAAATAATTTCTATTAATTCTGAAGTAATAGAAGCCTGACGAGATCTATTATAGGTGATAGTTAGATCATCTATCATTTCAGCAGCATTTCTTGTTGCATTGTCCATGGCCGTCAATCTTGCGCCAAATTCACTAGCAACATTTTCTAATAATGCTCTTAATATTTGAATTGATAAATTTTTTGGAAGAAGCTCTTTTAATATATCCTCTTCGTCTGGTTCATACTCATAACAAATATTAATGTCCTCTGTTTCAGATTCATCTTCCTCAATATCAAAAGGTATAAGCTTTTGCTCAATAGGAAGTTGATTTAAAACTGATTCAAATTTTGCAAAATATAATTTACATATATCAAATTCATTATTATCAAAGAGCTCAAGAATCTTTGTAGAAATTTTTTCAGCTTCAGGAAATCCTATATTTTTGACATCAGAAAAATCATAAATTTCTATTACATCATCAACAAATTCTTTAGCAAGCAGTTCTTTACCCTTCTTCCCAATTATAATTAACTTTGGTTCTTTACCGTCATTTTTTAATTTTAAGAAATTCTCCCTAGCCATTTTAACTATTGAAGTATTAAAGCCACCACATAAGCCTCTTTCAGAGGTAGCTATCACTAAAAGATGCTTTTGATCATTACCATTGCCCATTAATAGCTCTGGTGCATTATCTTGGTCGGAAAAGGATGCGGACAAATTCTTTAGAATGCTCATAATTTTATCAGAATAAGGTCTTGCCGCCTCCGCGCTTTCTTGTGCTCTTCTTAATTTAGATGCTGCAACCATCTGCATAGCTCTAGTTATTTTCTGCGTTGAGGTAACGCTTGATATTCTATTTCTTAATTCTTTTAAGTTAGCCAAAATTTATTCTCTTTTCTAACTGCCAAAATTCTTCGAAAAATCGTCAACTGCACTTTTGAGCGTTGACTCAGTATCCTCATTAAGTTCTTTTGTAGATCTAATACTCTCAAGAATTTGTGAGTAATTCTCTCTTATAGAATTTAAAAGATTTTCTTCAAATTTACCTATCTGATTAACTTCAATATTATCCATATATCCATTTACGCCTGCATATAGAAGAATAACCTGTTCTTCTGTTGATATTGGCGAAAATTGATTTTGTTTTAAAAGTTCTGTTAACCTTTCGCCTCTTGATAATAATTTTTGCGTAGATGCATCTAAATCAGAACCAAATTGTGCAAATGCTGCCATCTCACGATATTGGGCTAATTCACCTTTGATAGAACCCGCAACTTGCTTCATGGCTTTTATTTGA
Source organism: Pseudomonadota bacterium (assembly GCA_036230365.1). Lineage (GTDB taxonomy): Bacteria > Pseudomonadota > Alphaproteobacteria > MED-G09 > MED-G09 > AG-430-B22. The sequence continues at coordinate 19,321 of JAZAJI010000064.1, read as the reverse complement.
GCAGAAGATCCTACTCTTGAAACTGACAATCCAACATTAACTGCAGGACGAATACCTTGCATAAAAAGATCGGTTTCAAGAAATATTTGTCCGTCAGTAATTGAAATCACATTTGTCGGTATATAAGCTGATAAATCATTTGCCTGAGTCTCGATAATTGGAAGCGCAGTCAGTGATCCACCCCCATTATCATCATTAAGTTTTGCCGCTCTTTCTAAAAGTCTTGAATGTAAATAAAAGACATCTCCTGGATAAGCTTCACGCCCTGGAGGCCTCCTTAACAAAAGAGACATCTGCCGATATGCAACAGCTTGTTTTGATAGATCATCATAAACAACAAGTGCATGCATAGAATTATCCCTAAAAAATTCTCCCATTGCACAACCAGTAAATGGCGCTAGATATTGAAGAGGGGCTGGTTCTGATGCTGTAGCGGCAACAACTATAGAATATTCTAAAGCTCCACTTTCTTCTAATTTTTTAACTATTTGGGCAACAGATGATCTTTTTTGACCTATAGCAACATATATACAATATAACTTTTCACTCTCATCATCGGATTTATTAATTTCTTTTTGATTGAGTATAGTGTCAATCGCTATAGCAGTTTTACCGGTCTGCCTATCGCCAATTATTAGCTCCCTTTGACCTCTTCCTATTGGTATTAATGAATCAATTGCCTTTAATCCTGTTTGCATTGGTTCATTAACAGATTTTCTAGGGATAATCCCAGGAGCTTTAATATCTACACGCGCACTACTTGATGCATTTATTGGGCCTTTACCATCAATTGGATTACCTAATGCATCAACAACTCTTCCTAATAATTCTTTACCAGTTGGCACTTCTACAATCGCACCAGTTCTCTTTACAGTATCGCCTTCTTTAATATCAGTATCATCACCAAAAATAACAACACCTACATTATCTTCCTCAAGATTCAATGCCATTCCTTTTATTTCACCAGGAAAATCTACCATTTCACCAGCTTCAATATTATCAAGGCCATAAACTCTAGCTATTCCATCGCCAACTGAAAGAACCTGACCTATTTCAGATACTTCAGCATCCTTACCAAAATCTTTAATCTTTTTCTTTAATATTGCGGATATTTCTGCTGGTTGGATTTCCATAATTAAACCTCATTCATGTTGGATTGCATTAACTTAAGACGGGTAAGCAAAGACGAGTCTATCATTTTACTGCCTATTTGAACTATTAAACCACCTAATATTTTATCATCTATTTCAAGATTAACATCTATCTTCTGAGAAAAATTTTCAGATAAGATCTTCTCAATTTTTTCAATTTGTTTTTTTGTTAATTCAACACTTGAAACAATCTTAGCTGTCATTTGACCTTTAAATTGATTTAAATACTCTCTATACGCCAAAATAACATCTGGCAAAACAAAAAGCCTTCTGTTGTAACAAAGAACGCCAATAAAGTTAGTTAATGTTTCTGAGATTTTCAAAATTTCTAAAACAGACTTCATTGCAGAAAATTGTTCTTCAGCATTATATAATGGGCTTCTTATTATTTTTAACATCTCTTCACTTTGAGAAATAACTTCGCCAATAGTTAATAATTCATCATTTATATTATCTAACATTTTTGAATTTTTTTCTTCTTGAATTAACTCAAATAATGCAAAAGCATATCTTCCTGATATTCCTGTTGTATGATCTTGATTAGATTGATTCATAATTTTAGTTTCAAAAATATAAGTAATTGATTTTAAAAGATATTTTTGTTTTAAAACTCCCGGACAATTTCAAAAAAATTTATATATTTCTCGTAACATAAGCATACCTTCCATGCAATATCTGAAACAAGATTCTTTATAAAAAATTGTAAGGATCAATATCTATTAGAATACGAATTGAATTTGGTTTTTTCTTATCAAAAATCCATTGCCGTATATATTCTTGGATATTCACATTCTTATTAGCTTTAACAAGAAATTTATACCTGTATCTATTTCTAATTTTTGTAATTGGCGCTGGCGCAGGACCCAGAACATTTACTTTTTTTGAAGTTGGGGCAGAAGAAGAAAGCTTCTTACAAAATTTTACCAATTTTTCTTCATTAGTATCAGATAAAGTAATACTGGCCAGACGGCCATAAGGGGGCAACTCTGATCTTTCCCTTGCCGAAAGTTCAATATTAATAAATTTTTCTTTGTCAGAATTAATTAAAGATAAAATTACTGGATGATCAGGATAATAGGTCTGTATAAATGCTCTTCCAATCTTTTCTTCTCTACCTGATCTACCTGCTACCTGCTGTAATAATTGAAAAGTATTTTCTGAAGCTCTTAAATCACTACTAGCAAGACCTAAATCTGCATCAATTATTCCAACAAGAGTCAAGTTTGGGAGATGAAATCCTTTAGATAATATTTGAGTACCAATGATAATATCAATTTCTCCTTTCTCCATACATTGCATTACATCAACAATATTCTCAGAATTATCTGAAGAAATAGCTGAAATTATCTTTTCTGGAAAAAGCTTTTTGAGCTCTTCATTTAATCTTTCAATACCTGGACCATATTGTATAAAAGAATTCTTTGAATGACACTTCGAACATTTTTCTTGGTATTTAGAAGAAAAACCACATTGATGGCAAACAAGAGTATTCCTAATCTTATGATGAACCAAATAAGAATCACATTTCTTACATTCAATCTTATTCCCGCAATTTTTACAAATTGTTAAAGGCGCATAACCTCTTCTGTTTAAAAATAAGAGAGTTTGTTCATTATTTTTTAGATTTTCTACTATTGCTGATTTTAATGATGGAGATATCCAAGAATCTTTTTCAATAAACTCTTCTCTCATATCTATAACATTTATTGCGGGCAATCCTGCAGAACCAATTCTTTTAGGTAAGCTAAGCTGATTATATTTCATGGCCCTTACATTAAAAATTGATTCCATTGAAGGGGTAGCTGAAGCCAAAACAATTACTGAATTTTCGAAAGATGCTCTAGCTATAGCCATGTCCCTAGCATTATAAATTACCTGTTCTTGTTGCTTGTAGGTTGAATCGTGCTCTTCATCAATTACTATTAGATTAAGATTTTTAAAAGGCAAAAATAGTGCCGATCTTGCGCCAATGACTAATTTTATTTTTCCTGTAACAACATCATTCCATATTTTTCTTTTTTCTGAGGCTTTAGTATCTGAATGCCATACTGCAGGCTCAAAACCAAATCTATCCTTTACCCTTTTAAACAAAGAGTCTACTAGGGCAATTTCAGGAAGTAGAATTAAAGATTGATTTCCAGACCTTAAGGCTTCATTTATTGCTTCAAAATAGATTTCTGTCTTACCAGAACCTGTTACACCATCAATAAGAAATCTTTCAAATTTATTTTTTCTAACCGATCTCGATAAACTTTCTGCTAACTTTTTTTGTAACTTAGTTAGATTAATTTTTGTTTCACTTGATAAGTCTAATTTTTTCTTATCATCATAATTGTTCTCAAAATTTTCTAGAATATTATCTTTAGGTAAAACTAATCTAAGAATCTTACTAATTGGTGTTAGATTATATTTGTAAAAAAAATCTAGAAAAGAAATGTAATCTCTTCCCAACTTTATTTTGTTATATACTTTTGAAACAGTTTTTAATTTCTCTTTTGCTACTTTATCACCGCTATCAAACCAAACAATTCCTTTCATTTCCTTATTTCTGAAGGGGACAGAAACAAATGAACCTAATTCTAATTTTGTTTTTTCAGGTACTAAATAGTCATATGTTTGATTCGTATTTGTTGGTAAAAGAATTGAGGTTTTTTTCATTTTTAAACATTAGTATTATATATAATAAGATTATATTGTATTAATAAATAAATATGAAAAAAAGTAGGTATCAAAATGAAATTTTTTATCGACAGCGCAGATATAGGAGCAATAAAAGAATTTTCAAGATCAGGAATGGTTGATGGAGTAACAACTAATCCTTCAATCATAGCAAAATCTGGAAGAGATTTTAAAGAAGTTATAAAAGAGATTTGCTCACTAACTGATGGCCCTGTAAGCGCCGAAGTAACTTCCACAAAACCTGAAGGAATGATTGAAGAAGGTCTTCTCTTAAGTAAGATTGCAAAAAATGTTGCTATAAAGGTTCCTTTAACATGGCCAGGGCTAGAGGCATGCAAAGTATTATCCGATAGGAACATTATGGTAAATGTAACTCTTTGTTTTTCTGCTCAGCAAGCCATCTTAGCGGCTAAAGCAGGTGCTGCATTTATTTCACCTTTCATTGGTAGATTAGATGATATAGGTGAGGATGGGATGGACCTAATAAAGGATATCAAAATAATTTATAATAATTACCCTAATTTTAAGACTGAAATTCTTGCAGCTTCTATTCGCAATATTGAACATGTCAAAAAAGCAGCAATTTATGGAGCAGATATAGCCACTCTTCCTCCGCAAGTAGTTTCCGAATTAGCTATCCACCCTTTAACAGACAAAGGATTGAAAGCATTTCTTGATGATTGGGAGAGCAGCGGCCAAAAAATTCTCTAATATGATCGATAGTCATAAAAGAATTGTATACCCAAAAAGTTCAAATTTTTCATATGCTGATAAGGATTTATCTGCAAATTCAAAAAATTACATAGAAAGTTTAATGGCACAAGGTAAGAGCCAACTTACTATTAATGAATATGCCAGAACTGTTTCTCATTTCCTAAAATTTTGTAAAATTTATTTCGGAAAAACTGTTTCTCTAAATAGTTTAAGGGATTTCAAAGATATTGACTTTCTCTCTTATCAAAGTTTTTACCTAGGTAAAGTAAGCAATTTTGAAAATCTTAAAGATGAAATGGTTAATAGTTATTATTATTTTGAAAACATAAAACCTGAAAAAATATTATCTAGCCATAAAGGTTTTTTCAAAAAGAAAGAAAATATAAAATTAATAGATGATCTTAATTCCTTTTTAAAAGGAGATATAGTTTCTGGTAAAAAAATTCATAATGAGTTTGGAAATATTTCTAAAAAAATTGAAATCTTATCTATTAATGGATGTATCAAAAAATATAGAGAAAAGGAAAAAAGCAGTAGAAGTCTTGCAAGGTGCCAATCAGTATTGAGAAACTTTTTTAAATATCTAAGTGAAAAAAATAATTGGAAAAATCATCCATTTAATCGAATTAGTACAACAAAATATCAAACAAGAATTTCAAATAAAACCTTTAAGGAAGAAGAATTAATTAATTTTCTAAAATATATAGACCCAGAAAAAAATAGTAAAATTATTGAATGGAAATCATGGCAACATAGTAGAGATGTAGCGATAATATACTTTATATATTCAACGGGATTAAGAGTTTCAGAAGTTTTACAATTTAAATTTTCTGAATTCCCTTTTGAAGAACAAATAAAAATTATAGGAAAGGGAGATAAAGAAAGATATATCCCTTTTCTTCCTATCGTAAAAAATAAGATAAATTTATACTTAGAGAAACTTAAAGCATCAGTTTCATTAGAAATTGATAATAATGATCCACTTTTTCTAAAAATATATGGAAATAAAAAGAAGGAATTAACTGCGCGAGATATTCAACGAAGCATGAGTAATCTAGTGAAAGTTTATCCTGGAAAATTACCTACTGAAGCTACTCCACACTCTTTAAGACATAGTTTTGCTTCTCATCTTTTACAAAATGGACTTAACATAAGAAAAATCCAAAAATTACTTGGTCACAGCTCTATAGATACAACTCAAATATATACTAAATTAGATGATGATTTTCTTAAAAAAGAATATGATAAAATTCTTAAATAACTAACTTTACATATGAAGCGCACGATCATCGACTGATAATGCAGCTTCCTTTATTGCTTCTGATAAAGTTGGATGAGCGTGACAAATTCTTGCCAAGTCTTCTGCAGTTGCTTCAAATTCCATTGCGACAACTGCTTCGCCTATCATATTTCCAGCCTGGTCACCTATAATATGGACCCCTAATATTTGATCAGTATCAGAAGATGCTAATATTTTAACAAAACCATCTGTTGTATTATTAACCTTAGCCCTTCCATTAGCTAAGAAAGGAAACTTTCCTACTGTATAATCTACAGAATCATTCTTCAACTGTTCTTCAGTCATTCCTACTGAGGCAACCTCTGGAGAAGTATAGATAACACTTGGAATAATATCATAATTTACATGTCCGGGTTTACCAGCTATCAATTCTGCCACAGCTATTCCTTCTTCTTCAGCCTTGTGAGCTAACATTGGTCCTTCAACTACATCTCCAATAGCCCACACTCCATCTAAAGAAGTTCTTAAATGACTATCAGTTTTTATAAATCCTTTATCTGTAAGATCTACATCAACACCTTCAGAAAATAGGTTATCAGTGCATGGTTTTCGTCCTGTTGATATCAAAACCTTTTCGGCGATAATATCTGTTTCTTCATTATTTTCTCTACTTCTGACAGAAACAATTGCTTCATCGCCTTCCTCATTAACTGAAGTTACTTCAGAGTTTAAAAGGAAATTTAATCCCTGCTTATTAAGAATCTTCTCAAGATTAATTGCTATTTCTTTATCAGCGCCGGGAACTATTCTATCAAAATATTCTATAACTGTTACTTCGGAACCTAACCTGCTCCATACAGAACCCAATTCTAATCCTATATATCCACCACCAACTACTATTAACTTCTCAGGCACATTAGTTAAAGACAAAGCATCTGTTGAAGAAATAATTTTTTCTCCAGAAATATCTATACCCGGTAATGATGAGGGGGTTGATCCAGTTGCAATAACAATGTTCTTGCAATTAACTTCTTCTTCATCTCCATCAATTGATTTCAATAGAATTTTATTAGAAGAAATAATTTGAGCATCTGCATGTTTATTGTCGACTTTGTTTTTTTTAAATAAAAAATCAATTCCTTTAACATTTCCTTCTACGCCATCACTTTTATATTTCATCATTCCTTCTAGGTTAACAGTCATTTTTTCTGCTTCAATTCCCATAGAAGAAAATTTATTTTTTTCTGCAAAAAGCTCTGACGCATGTAATAATGCTTTAGAAGGAATACAACCAACATTTAAACAAGTCCCCCCATGGCTCCCTCTTTTATCAATACATATTACCTTTAAACCTAGTTGTGCTGCTCGAATAGCACATACATATCCTCCTGGACCGGAACCTATTACCGCTATATCATAATCATCTGCCATTTTATTTTCCTAAAACTTCTAATAATGTTTTTCCTAAACCTGCTGGTGATTTTGAAATCACAACTCCAGCATCCTTTAATGCGTTGATCTTATCATCAGCTCCACCCTTACCTCCAGATATAATAGCACCTGCATGTCCCATCCTTCTTCCTGGCGGCGCAGTTAAGCCCGCTATAAAACCTACAATAGGTTTTTTAATTTTTGAATTTTCTAGAAATTCTGCTGCTTCCTCTTCAGCAGTACCACCTATTTCACCAATCATAATTATTGATTCCGTATTTTCATCAGAAAGAAATAAATCTAAACAATCAATAAAATTAGTACCGTTAACTGGATCTCCACCAATACCAATGCATGTAGATTGCCCTAATCCACAACTAGTAGTTTGCCCAACAGCTTCGTAAGTTAATGTTCCTGATCGTGAAACAATACCTACAGATCCTTTCATATGAATATGCCCCGGCATAATTCCTATTTTACATTGTTCAGGTGTAATAATTCCTGGGCAATTTGGCCCAATTAATCGAGATTTAGATTTAGCTAATGCTTTTTTTACTTTTATCATATCCATAACAGGAATTCCTTCAGTTATACATACAACCAAGGATATTTCTGCTTCAACCGCTTCTAAAATTGCCGCCCCTGCAAAAGGAGGAGGAACATATATCACTGATGCATTTGCTCCTGTTTGTTGAACTGCATCGCCTACATTATCAAAAACAGGTAAATCGAGATGTGTAGTACCGCCTGCCCCAGGTTTTACACCGCCAACTATTTGGGTTCCATAGTCTATAGCTTGTTGTGTATGAAAGGTTCCTTGAGAACCAGTTATTCCCTGACAGATAACCTTTGTATTCCTATCTATTAATACAGACATATTTTTTCCTTATATTGCTTCAGTAATTTTTATAGCGGCATCATCAAGATCAGATGCACTAATTATTGATAAGTCAGAATCTTCAATTATCTTTTTTCCCAAATCCACATTGGTTCCCTCTAATCTTACAACTAATGGAACCGAGATATTAACTTCCTTTGCAGCACCTATAATTCCTTCTGCAACAACATCACATCTCATTATCCCGCCAAATATATTAACGAGAATTCCTTCAACATTTTTATCCGATAAAATTATCTTGAAAGCCTCAGTAACTAAATCTTTAGTGGCTGAACCACCTACATCAAGAAAATTAGCAGGCTCAGCTCCATAAAGTTTTATAATATCCATGGTAGCCATAGCAAGCCCTGCTCCATTTACAAGACAGCCAATATTTCCATCTAGCTTTATATAACTAAACCCTAGCTCTGAAGCCTTTAATTCAGATTCATCTTCTTCAAATGGGTCTATTAATTCTTTAAGATCAGGGTGTCTAAATAAGGCATTATCATCAAAATTAACCTTAGCATCTAAACAAATAATATTATTATCATCAGTATAAACAAGTGGATTAATCTCTAAAAGGCTCATATCAGTTTCTGTAAATGCGTTATACAAATTCTTAAAAAGGTCAAAAGCCTGATCATATAAATTTTCATTTAATTTTAAAGCCTGACTAAGAGTATTTACATCTTCATCAGTAACACCTGTTCCGGGATCAATTGGAACAGTAGTTATTTTGTCAGGAGTTTTTTCAGCAACTTCTTCAATATTAACTCCTCCCTCAGTAGATACAATAAAACTTACTTTAGAAGTTTGTCTATCAACTAAGATAGATAAATATAATTCATCAGCTATACTTGACCCTTCTTCAATATATAATTTTCTTACCTTCTTTCCTTCAGGTCCTGTTTGATGAGTAATTAGTTGCATTCCCATCATTTCATCAAATAAAGCCTCTACTTCATCTAATGATTTAGCTATTTTAACTCCTCCGCCTTTTCCTCGACCGCCTGCATGTATTTGAGCTTTTACTACCCATAATTTATCTGAAACTTTACTAGCAATCTCACGAATGTTTTCTTTTGATGAAACAATTTCTCCATTCGCAACAGGAACGCCGAAATTTTTTAATATCTCTTTAGCTTGATATTCATGAATATTCATTTTCTTACCTATAAGGAATTATTTTCTTTTTGAAACTTTCTTTCTTTTCATTAATCTTTTGTCTATTTTTGTACATGCTTTCATTAATGACTTAACTGAAGCTATTGATGTCTTAAATAATTTTGTTTCACTTTTATTAAGCTCAATCTCTAAGATTCTTTCAACCCCTTTTTCACCAATCACAACTGGAACTCCTACATACATATCCTTTATTTTATATTCACCAGATAAGTAAGCTGCACAAGGTAAAACTCTTTTTTTATCCTTAAGATAAGATTCTGCCATTTCTATTGCCGAAGCTGCAGGGGCATAAAATGCTGACCCTGTTTTTAATAAACCAACTATTTCTGCTCCACCATCTCTAGTTCTCTGGATAATTTCATTTAACTTATTTTTTGATGTCCACCCCATTTTTATTAAATCAGGTAATGGAATACCTGCAACAGTTGAATATCTAGGAAGCGGAACCATTGAATCTCCATGCCCACCAAGAACAAAAGCTGTTACATCTTCAACTGAAACATTAAATTCTTTTGATAAGAAATATCTAAATCTTGCACTGTCAAGAACTCCAGCCATGCCCACAATCATATTTGGTGAAACTCCAGAAAATTTCTGAAGCGCCCAAACCATAGCATCTAATGGATTCGTTATACATATTACAAATGCCTTTGGAGCATATTTTTTAATGCCGGCACCAACATCAGACATAACCTTTAAATTAATTGACAATAAATCGTCTCTACTCATTCCAGGTTTTCTTGGCACTCCTGCAGTAACAATTACTACATCAGCATCTTTTATAGCAGAGTAATGATTAGATCCTTTTAGATCTATATTTGATGAACTGACTGGTGATGCTTCAGCTAAATCTAAAGCCTTTCCTTGAGGGATTCCTTTTACAATATCAAAAATAACAACATCACCTAATTCCTTCAAACCGGCTAAATGTGCAAGAGTTCCGCCAATCTGGCCTCCCCCTATTAAAGCAATCTTTTTTCTTTTCATATTTTTCCCTCTTAAAGAAATAATAATAGTGTATTAACTATCCTTTTTTGAAAAGATCAATTGATTCTTGAAGAATCTGTATAATCTTTTGACCTCATTTCATGTAATCTTGATATGCACCTTTTAAATTCAAATTCCAACTCACCATCAGAATAAATATTTTCAGGCTCTCCATCTGATGAAACTATAATCATTTTACGGTTATCATATAAAGAATCAATCAAGGAAATAAATCTTTTGACTTCATTTCTTTTGTCAGAAGATAATTTGGGAATATTTTCGATAAAAATAATTTCAAATTCTCTTGCTATTGTTAAAAAATCCTCTGCGCCAAGAGCTACATTACATAGGTCATCAAAGTTAAATCTTGCACACCCCATGGCATGTCTTTCAACTAAAATCTCTCTCCCTTTTACAATTACTTTTCTTGGCTCTAGTTCAGCTCCATTAGTAAGATTATTAAAAATCTTTTCAATCTCAATACTTGTATTTTCATTAAGTTCTGTAAAATATGTATTTACATTCTGTAATTTATTTTTCCTATAATCCACATCAGTTGATAATTCTAAATTCAAACAGTCTTCCTCAATTAAATTTATAAAAGGTATAAATCTATCTCTTTGTAGACCGTCTTTATATAACTCATTTGGAACAATGTTTGATGTAGAAAAAATAAATGTCCCATTTTCAAATAATAAATTGAATAATTTAGCTAATATTGATGCATCAGCAATATCATTTACCTGAAACTCATCAAAACATAAAAAATCAATATCTTCTGAAATTTCTTTAGCAACTATAGACAGAGGATCCTTAATTAAATTATTTTTACGCTTTTCATGAAGTTTATCATGTATATCAATCATAAATTCTTGAAAATGAATTCTTTTTTTATTCTTTGCATTTGATACAGAAAAGCATAAATCCATAATCATAGTCTTTCCTGAACCTGCATTCCCCCATAAATAAATTCCTTTAGGATTATCATTATTTTTCAAGAATATCTTTTTGAAAAAAGATAAAATTCCTTTCTCGAAATTAATAACTTTATTAATTTTTAATAAGACTGAATTCTGCTTCTTATCAAAGCGAATAAATCCTTTATCTAAATATTCTTTATATAGCGATAAAACAGTCTTCATAGATACTCCTAAAGACAGTTAATATAATTATTTTCTTGTAGCCAATTCTTTTTTTATCCCTGCTATGGCTTTTGCAGGAGACAAACCTTTTGGGCAAGCCTTTGAGCAATTCATAATTGTTCTACAACTGTAAACTTTGAATTCATCATCAAGTTGATCAAGTCTTTCTGCTTTCTCTTCGTCCCGACTATCACTTATCCATCTATAGGCTTGTAATAATGCTGCCGGACCAAGATATTTATCTGAGTTCCACCAATAACTTGGGCAAGAAGTTGAACAGCAAGCACACATAATGCATTCATATAAACCATCAATTTTTTCTCTTTCTTCTTTTGATTGTGGAAATTCAGTTTCAGCTGACTTATCTTTAGTTTTAAGCCAAGGTTGAATTTTCTTATGTTGTGCATAAAAATTCTTTAAATCTGGAACTAAATCTTTAACAACTGGTTGATGAGGTAAAGGGTTTATGCCTACTTGAGATTTTGTATCTTCTATGGCCATAGTACAAGCAAGTGTATTAACTCCATCAATATTCATTGCACAAGAACCACATATACCTTCTCTACAAGACCTTCTAAAGGTCAGAGAAGAATCAACTTCATCTTTTATTTTTATTAGGGCATCAAGAACCATTGGCCCACATTTATCGAGATCTATTTCATATTTATCATATCTTGGATTCTCATTCTTTTCTGGATCCCATCTATAAATTTTAAAAGTCTTTTTATTTTTAGAATCTGTATCAAGAGAATAATTCTTACCTTCTTTAATTCTCGAATTTTTTGGTAAAATTAATTCAGCCATTTAGTAAACCCTCTCTTTTGGGGGTATATAAGCTACATCATTTGTTAATGTTCTTTCATGCACACTTCTATAATCTATTTTTATTTGACCGTCACCATTAAGCCAAGCCAAAGTATGTTTCATCCAATTTTCATCATCTCTATCAGGAAAATCTTCTCTTGCATGACTTCCCCTACTTTCTTTTCTCTCTGCTGCACCCGCCATAGTAACCATTGCTTGACCAATCATATTATCAAATTCTAAGGCTTCAATTAAATCTGTATTCCAGATTAATGAACGATCTTTTATACCTATATCATGAATATCATTATACACTTTTGATATTAATTCTCTTCCTTCTTCTAAAACTTCTTCAGTTCTAAAAACAGCACAATTATTCTGCATAGTTTTTTGCATATCAAGTCTAAGTTCTGAAGTTGGGGTTGAACCATCAGCATTTCTGAAACGATCTAACCTTTCTATAGAATTTAATCCAGCATCCTTAGGTAGTTCTTCAAAAATCTTCCCGGGTGTTACAATCTCTGAGCACCTAAGCGAAGAAGCACGACCAAAAACAACTAAATCAATTAAGGAATTTGACCCTAATCTATTCGCGCCATGAACGGAGGCACATGCAGATTCGCCTATAGCCATCAATCCTGGAACAATATTATCCTCATTTTCTTCAGTTGGATTTAAAACTTCCCCCATATAGTTTGTAGGTATTCCACCCATATTATAATGAACAGTTGGTAAAACTGGTATTGGTTCTCTTGTTACATCAACACCTGAAAATATTTTTGCAGATTCTGATATACCTGGTAATCTTTCAGCTAATATATTTGAATCAATATGGTCTAAATGAAGAAAAATATGATCATTTTCTTCACCTACGCCTCTTCCTTCTCTAATTTCGATTGTCATAGCTCGAGAAACAACATCTCTTGATGCAAGATCTTTTGCTTTAGGGGCATATCTTTCCATAAATCTTTCACCTTCAGAATTTACCAGATAACCTCCTTCACCTCGACATCCTTCAGTAATAAGACATCCTGCTCCATATATACCTGTTGGATGAAATTGAACAAATTCCATATCCTGTAATGGCAATCCAGCCCTAAGAACCATAGCTGAACCATCACCAGTACATGTATGCGCAGAAGTAGCAGAAAAATATGCTCTTCCATATCCGCCTGTTGCAAGAATTGTTTGCGAAGAGTGAAATCTATGCAACTTACCCGTTTCCATACAAAGGGCAACTACTCCAACACATCTTCCTGAATCTGACATTATTAAATCAATTGCAAAATATTCGATAAAGAAGTCTGCTGATTCACTTATTGACTTTCCATAAAGTGTATGAAGAATTGCATGCCCAGTCCTATCAGCAGCAGCACAAGTTCGTTGAGCTGGGGGCCCTTCTCCATATTCCGTAGTCATTCCACCAAAAGGTCTTTGATATATTTTTCCTTCCTCAGTTCTCGAAAAAGGAACGCCAAAATGCTCTAATTCGTAAACAGCTTCAGGAGAATTTTTACATAAATATTCTATAGCATCTTGATCGCCCAACCAATCTGCTCCTTTAACGGTATCATACATATGCCAACGCCAATTATCTTCACCCATATTTCCAAGTGCAGCTGAAATACCCCCTTGAGCAGCAACCGTATGACTTCTTGTTGGAAATACTTTTGATATACATGCTGTTTTTAAACCTGATTCAGCGCAGCCAAGAGTTGCTCTTAATCCCGCACCCCCTGCGCCCACAACTATGACATCATATTGATGATCTATAAATTTATAATCTTCTTTATTCATTTTTAGAATAATCCCAGAATAATGAGGGTTATAGATGAAAACAATGCAATAAGATATACATACAACTTATTCATTGTGGTCAAAAAACTTTTCAACTTAACATTATCAATATAATCATCTAGCACATGGCCCATACCAATCATCATATGATAAGAAAGAGATAAAATATAAATTATCATTGGAATCCATATATATTCTTTGCTCATAAGATCTTTAACTGTGTTGTAATTACTATCATAATTACTCAAAAATATTATGAATGCAGGTATACCAATCAACATATTTGTAAAAGCTGTTAACCTTTGTATTATAAAATGACTTGTTCCTGTTGATTTATTGCTCAAGGTTTTAATCCGCTATGTAAGTATAAATATTAAAATAGTAGATAGTAATGATAATACAAATGTCATAATTGCTAAAAAATCTACGCTTCTTAATCCAAAACCATAGCCCAGATCCCAAATAAAATGCCTTATTCCTCCAAATAAATGGTGGAAAAAGGCCCATGTAAAAAAGAAAAAAACGGCCTGTAAGAGGTTTGTAGATAAGATACCACTAAATCTATCATATGCCTCAGGGCCAAAAATTATAGAAAGAAACCAAATAAATAAAAAACTAACCCCAAAATAAAGTGCCAAACCAGAAAGTCTATGTGCAACTGACATTATCATAGATACAGTTAGTTTATATATTTGCAAATGAGGTGAAACAGGTCTGGTATTAGGGCTTTCTTCTATATTATCCATAAGAATATTATCCTTTTAGATGAAATATGACAGTATCTAAATATGATTTTAAAGTTAGTGTAAACAAAATTCTAATAACAATGAAAGTAGTAAATGAAATATGTTGCAGGAATAGATGGATCACATGCTGGATGGATTTCAGTAATAAGACAAATTGATAAAGAAAATTATTATAAATTAGTTTTTTCAAAAGATTTATCATCTTTATGTAATGATAGAATTAATCTTGCTTTAATTGATATGCCTGTAGGTTTAAATAAAAAAATTGAACCCGGAGGGAGAGTAGTTGACAAATTAGCAAGAAAAAAACTTATTAAAAGAAAATCGAGTATCTTTAATGCTCCTTCAAGATTAACTCTTAAAGCTAAAAATTATCTGGAAGCAAATAAAATTAATAAAAAGCAAGGTTTAGGACTATCAAAGCAAAGTTGGCATTTAATCCCAAAAATTAAAGAAGTAGAAATTTTAATGCAGCAAGTAAATAGACCATTAATTTTTGAATCACATCCAGAAATTATCTTCCAAGAAATGAATAACAAGGAATTAAATTATTCAAAGAAAGAAAGGTCAGGCATTGAAGAAAGAAGGAAAATTTTATTATCAAATGGTTTTGAAATAGAATTTCTTAATAAATATCTTCAAGAAAGAAATAAAAACTTTAAACATGATGATTTCCTTGATGCCTGCGCCATTTCCTGGTCGGCATTAAGGGTATCAAAAAATATAAATATAAATATTCCTGAAAAAGGAGTTAAAGACGCAAAAGGGATTTTAATGCAGATGAAAATTTAGCTTAAATAATTCGAGTGCAATATTTCAGCTATTTGAATTGTATTTAAGGCGGCTCCTTTTCTTAAATTATCGGAAACTACCCATAAATTTAATCCATTCTGAATTGAATCATCATTACGAACTCTTGATATAAATGTAGCGTCATCCCCAACGCAATCAACTGGAGTTATATACTCATCAGAGCCAACAGATTCGACATTACATCCAGGCGCATCAGAAAGAGCTTTTACCGCCTCTTCACTTGAAACATATTCTTCAAATTCAATATTTACTGACTCCGCATGGCCAATAAAAGTTGGGACACGAACACATGTTGCCGAAACATTTATATTTGGATCGAGTATTTTCTTTGTCTCGTTAATCATTTTCTCCTCTTCCTCTGTATATCCAGAGGATCCAATAGGGCCTATTTGGGGAATAACATTAAAAGAAATTTGCTTCTGAAAGATATTAGGATCAACTGGAGAATTCGAAAAAATTCCCTTAGTTTGCTCAAATAATTCTTCCATTGCCTCTTTACCTGCTCCTGAAGTTGATTGATAAGAGGAAACCACAACTCTCTTAATCTTTGACAAATCATATAAAGGCTTTAATGCCACTACCATTTGGATAGTTGAACAATTTGGATTAGCTATAATTTTTCTTTCTTTATACTCTGGGATTTGATCAGCATTAACTTCAGGTACAATCAAAGGAATATCTTCATCCATTCTAAACCTAGATGAATTATCAATAACAACGCATCCTTTATCAGCAGCCTTAGGCGCATATTCGCTAGAAATTTTCCCTCCAGCAGAAAAAAGGGCTATATCAGCTTTTGAGAAATCAAATTCTCTAAGATCTTCAACAATGATTTCTTTTTTTCCAAATTCAACAGTATTGCCTTTGCTTTTGCTAGAAGCTAAAGCAAAAATTTCATCTACAGGGAATTTTCTTTCATCCAAAATAGAAAGCATTTCTCTTCCAACATTACCTGTAGCGCCAACAACAGCAACTCTCAAACCCATTATCTTATTCCTTATTTAAAACATCTAAACACTGAATTACTTTATTGCCCATTTCTTTGGTTGAAATAAATTCATCAGTATTACTAATATCTTTTGTTCTAGCTCCATCTTCAAGAACTTTTGATATTGCTTTATCAAGAAGCATTGAATCGTCAATTCTTCCAAAGCTATATTTGAGAGCCATCCCAAAAGATAAAATTGATGCAAGAGGATTTGCTATCCCTTGCCCACTAATGTCTGGTGCTGAACCATGTACAGGCTCATAAAGGGCTGACTTAAATAATCCATCATTTGCTTTACCTAAGGAGGCTGATGGTAGCATTCCAAGTGAGCCGGTTAACATAGCAGCAACATCCGACAACATATCACCAAAAAGATTATCAGTAACAATCACATCAAATTGCTTAGGCCATCTTACTAATTGCATTCCACAATTATCTGCCAACATATGATCAAGTTCAACATCACTAAATTTTTCTTTATGAATATTTTGAACCTCTTCATACCAGAGCAAACCAGACTCCATTACATTCCTTTTTTCTGATGAAGTAACTTTATTATTTCTTTTTCTAGCCAACTCAAAAGCGACCTCTGCAATCCTATGTATCTCCCAAGTTTCATAAACCTGAGTATTAAATCCTCTTTTATTTCCATTTCCAAGATCTTCTATTCCTCTTGGCTCGCCAAAATAGACACCTCCGGTCAATTCCCTAACAATCAAAATATCTAGATCTTCAATTATTTCTCTCTTCAATGCAGAGGAATCTGCTAAAGCAGAAAAACACATTGCTGGCCTTAAGTTTGCAAAGAGATCGAGATCTTTTCTTAATCTTAATAATCCTGCCTCGGGTCTATTCTCATACTCAACATTGTCCCATTTTGGTCCTCCGACAGCACCAAAAAGAATTGCATCAGAATTTTTTGCAATATCCATAGTTTCGTCAGTTATAGAAACTCCATCAGAATCATAACAAGAACCCCCAACAAGTCCAAATTGAGTCTCAGAATTAAAATCTTTATTTAAATTAAACCAAGAAATTACCTTTTCTACTTCTTTCATAACCTCTGGTCCAATTCCATCACCAGGCAATATTAATATTTTACTAGTCATTTAAATCACCTTTAATTGAATACCAAGGAAGAGCGGACTCATTTTCCTTTTCATATGAATCTATTAAATCAGAATCTTTTAATGTTAACCCTATATCATCTAGCCCTTCCATTAAGAAATTCTTATTTGAAATATCTATTTCAAAACTAATCTCTAAATCCTTTGAAAAGATTTTCTGATCATCAAGAATAACTTCTATCTGACTCCCACTTAAAGCTATCTCACTTAATTCCTTAATTACTTTCTCAGAAAGCTTTATTGGTAAAATCCCATTTTTGAAGCAATTATTAAAAAAAATATCAGCAAATGATGGAGCAATAATTACTTTTATCCCAAAATCCAATAATGCCCAAGGGGCATGCTCTCTACTCGAACCACAACCAAAATTATTTCCAGCGAGTAGTATTTTAGAATCCCTATAAATATCCTTATTAAGAATAAATGAATCTACTTCATTACCTTCAAAGTCAAAACGCATTTCATGAAATAAATTTTTACCCAAGCCAGTTCTTTTTATAGTTTTCAAGAATTGCTTTGGTATAATCATATCAGTATCAATATTAATCATCATTGAAAATTGATTCCCATCAGAAGCCATCATAGGAGCGGCAATACCTTTTATTTTGTCAAACTTTTCCATTTTTAATTTTTAAAATCTCTCACATCAGTAAGGCAACCAGCTATTGCTGCTGCTGCTGCCATTTTTGGACTTACTAAGTGCGTTCTACCTCCCCTACCTTGTCTACCTTCAAAGTTTCTATTTGAAGTAGAAGCACATCTTTCATTAGGTTGTAATTTATCAGCATTCATTGCTAAGCACATTGAACAGCCTGGCTCCCTCCATTCAAATCCAGCATCTTTGAAAATCTTGTCCAAACCTTCACTTTCAGCCTGAGCTTTTACCAATCCTGATCCAGGAACAACTATAGCATTAACTTTTTCAGAAACTGTTTTATCTTCTACAATTGACGCTGCAGCTCTTAAATCTTCAATCCTTCCATTAGTACATGACCCTATAAATACTTTATCAATAGATGTTCCTTTTATCGGTTTTCCTGCTTCTAAACCCATATATTCAAGAGATCTTTTAATAGCATTCTTTTTTGCCTCATCTTCTATATCTTCGGGTTTTGGAATATTACCATTTATATCAATAACATCTTCAGGACTTGTACCCCAAGTAACCAATGGCGCTAAATTATTAATGTCTATCTTTATAGACTCATCATAAAAAGCATCTTTATCAGATGGAAGTGTTTCCCAATATCTAATTGCATTATCCCAAATCTTATCCTTAGGGGCCAAAGGTCTATCTTTTAAATACTCAAATGTTTTTTGATCGGGCCCAATAAGCCCAGCTCTTGCTCCACCTTCAATTGTAAGATTACATAACGTCATTCTTCCTTCCATACTTAAGCTTTCAACTGCATCTCCCATATATTCAATTACATAACCTGTTCCACCTGCAGTTCCTATCGCTCCAATCACTGAAAGCGCAAGATCTTTAGCTGAAATTGAATCTGTTAACTTTCCTTTTAATTCAACCTTAAAATTTTTTGCCTTTTTTTGAATTAATGTTTGAGTCGCTAAAACATGCTCAACTTCAGAAGTGCCTATACCGTGAGCAAGGGCTCCAAATGCCCCATGGGTCGAGG
>JAZAJI010000063.1:0-15589 GCA_036230365.1 Pseudomonadota bacterium | reverse complement strand
TAAATAATCTTCATTTATTCTGGATTCAGGATCTCCAATAAATCTAATTTTTCTATTTTTTAGATCATTAAGGCCATCAAATGGATCAAATAAATCTCCTTTATCGCTCATATATAGAGAATTTATTGTAAAATCTCTTCTAGCGGCATCAATTTCCCAATCATCAATAAGCTCTATATCAGCATGCCTACCATTATGATTCGTATCTTTTCTTAAAGTTGTAATTTCAATTTTTAATTCTTCTAAATTAATGCTGACAGTCCCATGGTCGATACCTGTAGTAAAAGGCTTATAACCATTTTTAGTGAGTAACTTAATAACCTCATTAGGTGGGATTTTAGTAGCAATATCTATATCTGTTGTTTCATGACCAGTAAAATAATCCCTAACACAACCGCCAACATATCTAGAATCGTCATCTTTACTATTTAAAATCTTAATTAATTCTTTACATCTAGGATCTTTTAAAAAGTGAGGTATTTCTTTATTAATCATTGTTTCCTTTGAAATAGCCATCCCTTAATTGATTGTCTATTACCTTTGGCGGGACATAGTCATAATTTACAGATGTGGTATCTGCTAAACGAAAATATATAAGGCTTAGAAAAAGCATTATTAAAGATACGAAAGAAACATAAAAAGTCTTTTTTCTTGTGAATCGACTATTCGAAAAAAATACCCATAAAAAATACATAAAGAAAGGAAGAAGAAAATAAGAAAGATGGTATAAAATTTTAAACATTTTTATTTATTCTATCAAAAAGATTAATAAGCATTCCAGCAGTAGCTCCCCATATATTATAATCATTATATTTAATTGAATAATATTGTCTAACTTCTCCATTCCAATAACCACTTTTAAGGATATGATTATTTGAATCAAAAAGAAAATCTAATGGAGCTTCAAAAATTTCCGAAACTTCCTTTTCGTTTATCTCCTTAGTAAAGTTTTCCTTTATTAAAGCTACTACTGGCAGAATACGAAAACCTGTTCCAGTTTCATATGTATCAATATAGCCATAAACCTCAACTTCATTATTCAATATACCGACCTCTTCATTTGCTTCTCTTAAAGCAGCCTCTGTTACATTTTCATTTTCTTCAACCTTGCCGCCAGGAAAAGCAACTTGGCCAGAATGTTGTTCTAAGTTTACGGATCTCTTAGTTAATAATATTGAAGGATTACTTTTGTTAGTTATTCCAATAAGAACTGATGCAAGCTTCAATTGTTTGGGTTCTAATCTATCTTTATGAGATTCAATTAAATCATAATCGCTTTTTTTTCCTGGATCAGTATATAATTCCTTAATAGAAGGAGGACTAATATCTACAACTTTCTTGATCTTGCTTATCCAATTAGATTTATTCATATATTCAGATCCTTAGAATTAGTAAAAGGAAAGAATTCTCCACCAGACCACACCCCAAATTTTTTATCTTTATGCTCTGCTATATCTACTAATTCATAAAAAACTGATCGTGATATTTTAGCCTCAAGATTTCTTCTTATTAATACATATGGAGCAGGCTCAAGATTTTCAGGATTAATTTCTACTCTTATTGGAAAACTTTTAGATGCAATAATTGAATCTTCTACATTAGTAGAGAACTTTAAATTACATTCTTTATTTTTACCTGAAATTTCTAATGAATTTGCAATAAATGGTGCATCTTCCACTTGTATTGAAATCTTTTCAACTGGAGTAACTAAAACATAGCTACCATCTTCTTCTTTTCGAAGAATTCTTGAAAAAAGTTTAACTATTCTTTTTCTTCCAATTGGTGTTCCCATATAAAACCAAGTGCCATCTCTTTTTATTTCTAAACCAATATCACCGCAATGCTCAGGATTCCATTTTTCAACTGGAGGATAACCATCATTACTTTTTTCATTTAATTCAGAAGCTTGTTTTATAACTTTACTTAAATCGACCATTATAAGATGATATATATATTATTTCTTATTAGTGTTTTATTTTTTTTTTAATTTTATGGAGTTTTCAATGGGTGTTTTAGATGGAAAAGTCGTTTTAATAACTGGTGCAGCAAACGGAATAGGAAAAGAAACCGCTATACTTGCTTCAAAAGAAGGAGCTAAACTTGTTATCAACGATTTAGGTGGCTCTGTATCTGGAAATGATGAAGGTGATAAAAGTCCAGTAGAGCAAGTGGCTGATGAGATTAGAAAGAATGGCGGGGAAGTTGTCACTAACTCAGATTCTGTAGCTAGTAAAAAAGGTGCTGAATTTATGATTCAACAAGCTCTTGATGAATATGGAGAGCTCCATTCTGTAATTAACCCTGCAGGTATCCTTAGAGACAGCATGTTTCATAAAATGAACGATGAAGATTGGGAGGCAGTAATATCTGTTCACCTCAATGGGAGCTATAATATTTGTAGGTCAGCTATTAATCATTTTAGAGACAAAGAAGAAGGTAACTTTGTTCTTTTCACATCAACAACAGGTCTTATTGGTAATATTGGGCAGGCAAATTATGCCGCAGCTAAACTAGGAATTGTAGGTCTATCAAGAATAATAGCTATGGAAAATGAAAATAAGAATATAAGATCAAATATTATTGCTCCTTTTGCATGGACAAGAATGATTGCAACAATCCCAATAAAAGATGAAGCTTCAAAAGAAAGAGTTGAAAGAATGAAAAATGCTATGCGAGCTGATCAGGTTTCTCAAACTGTTGTTGCGTTAGCGTCCCCAGATTGCAAACTGAGTGGTCAAATTTTATCTGTAAGAGGAAATGAGGTGGTCTTATTTAGTCAACCAAGACCAATTAAAAGTTTAACTGACAAAGAAGGGTGGACACCTGAAAAATTATTGAATTCTGTTTTTCCTTCATTTGAATCAGTAGGTCAAGATCTTGGAGCCACTATATCAGTTTTCCCTTATGAGCCTTTTTAATGGAATCCGTAAAGAATAAAAACATAAGCAAAATATGCAATTAAACTAACTGAACCAAAAAGAATCTTATTCACCTTTATTCGTGTTAATAAATAAAGCCATAAGGCGCTAAGTAAGAAATAATATAAACTTGTTTCAGAAAATTCACTTGGCACAGCTATTGATGTTCCTATAAAAGATGCTATTCCCAACGCGCCAAGAATATTAATTATATTTGACCCAATAATATTACCTAATAAAACTTTCTCTGCCTTATTTTTAACTGAAGCAAAAGTAACAGCCAATTCGGGTAATGATGTCCCAATAGCAGCAAGACTTAAACCTAAGATTGTCTCAGGAATCTTAAAATATGCTGCAAACTCTTTTAATCCTTTTATAAATATCTCGGATCCTAGAAAGAGAAGAAAAAAACCAACAAAAATAAATAGAATTATTTTAAAATAATTACTTTGATCTATGACTTCTTCTGAATCAATTTCTTTGTTAAAAAATTTATAAGAAAAATAAAAATAAACTGGTAACAGTATGATCATAATTATAGATATTGGGAAAGAAATAGATCCATAAATTAATAAAACAGATAGAAGTCCTGTCACAAATAACATAGTAAAAAGATCTCCATTCGAAACCTTTGCCAGTAAATCAGTTTTTGAAATCAATAACGCAAAACCAAAAACCAATAAAATGTTAGCTATGTTAGAACCAACAACACTTCCTAAAGCTATATCAGGAGAATTATTCGTCACTGCACTAGTCGTAACAAATATCTCAGGAACTGAAGTACCAAATCCAATAATTACAATTCCTATAATCATAGGAGAAATATTTAATCTTCTCGCTAAACTGCTTGATCCTCTAACAAGATAATCGCCACCAAAAGATAGCAGGATTATTCCTAAGATTATTGAAAGGTAGAAAGTCATAAGGTTAACTATCAATAATCGTGAAATCAGTCCATATTTTTTATTTTTTTACTGAATTTTTACTAAATTTTAGTAAATTTATAGTAAATTTAATGGAATTTTTACTAAATATAGTGAAATTTGATAAAAAAATCCAAATTTTACTCTTTTTTAGGCTATGAACCCTTGACACTTACTAACTTGGTAACTATCTAAGCAATACCCTAGCTTTAATAGAAGAAGCAATTGAAGGTTAATATTAATTTTTTTTAGGAGATAAAAAATGAAATTTCGTCCATTACATGATCGTGTATTAGTTAAAAGAATTGATGAAGATGAAAAATCACCTGGCGGTATTATCATACCGGATACAGCAAAAGAAAAACCATCGGAAGGAAAAGTGGTAGCAGCCGGTTCAGGATCTAAAGCAGAAGACGGTACTGTTACACCTCTTGATGTTAAAAAAGGTGATAAGATTTTATTCGGAAAATGGTCCGGTACAGAAGTCACTGTTGGTGGTGATGATTTAATAATTATGAAAGAGTCCGATATTCTTGGAATTATCGGTTAATAAAATTTTAATTTATTTGGAGGAATAAAAAATGGCTAAAGAAGTAATTTTTGGAAGTGAAGCAAGAAGTAAGATGCTTGATGGCGTCGATATTTTAGCTGATGCAGTTAAGGTAACATTAGGACCAAAAGGTAGAAATGTTGTTATTGATAAATCTTTTGGTGCACCAAGAACAACTAAAGATGTTGTTACTGTTGCTAAAGAAATTGAACTTGAAGATAAGTTTGAAAATATGGGAGCTCAAATGGTTCGTGAAGTAGCTTCAAAAACTAATGATGAAGCTGGAGATGGAACAACAACTGCAACAGTCTTAACTCAGTCAATTGTACGAGAAGGATCAAAGGCAGTAGCAGCCGGAATGAATCCAATGGATGTTAAAAGAGGTATTGATGCTGCTGTTAAGGAAGCAATAACTAGCCTTATTAAACGCTCCAAAAAAGTAAAAACTAATGAAGAAGTTGCTCAAGTTGGAACTATCTCAGCAAATGGTGAAGCAGAAATAGGTAATATGATTGCTGAAGCAATGCAAAAAGTAGGTAATGAAGGTGTTATAACAGTTGAGGAAGCTAAAAGCCTCGACTCAGAACTTGAAGTTGTTGAAGGTATGCAATTTGATCGTGGGTACCTATCACCCTACTTCATCACAAATGCAGATAAAATGATAACAGAACTGGAAGATCCTCTAATTCTTTTACATGAATCTAAACTATCAAATCTACAATCAATGCTTCCGATTCTTGAATCAGTTGCACAATCAAGTAGAGCACTTCTTATAATAGCAGAAGACATAGAAGGAGAAGCTCTTGCTACTCTAGTTGTAAACAGATTAAGAGGTGGCCTAAAAGTAGCAGCGGTTAAAGCTCCTGGTTTTGGTGATAGAAGAAAAGCTATGCTTGAAGATATTGCTATCCTAACAGGTGGTCAGGTTATTTCAGAAGATCTTGGAATTAAGCTTGAAAATGTAACTGTAGATATGCTTGGAACTGCAAAACGTGTTGGTATTACTAAAGATGATACTACTATAGTTGACGGCGCTGGAAAAACTAAGGATATACAGGCAAGAGTAAGCCAAATCAGGCGTCAAATTGAAGAAACAACATCAGATTATGATAAAGAAAAACTTCAAGAAAGATTAGCAAAACTTGCTGGCGGTGTTGCCGTTCTAAAAGTTGGTGGAGCAACAGAAGTTGAGGTTAAAGAAAGAAAAGATCGAGTTGATGATGCATTAAATGCGACTAGAGCTGCTGTTGAGGAAGGAATTGTTCCTGGTGGTGGAACTGCTCTTCTTCTTGCAACTAAAGCAATAGATAAAATGAAAGCTCCAAATGAAGATGAGAATGCTGGAATCAGAATTGTCAGAAGAGCGCTTGAAACTCCTATTAGGCAAATTGCTGAAAATTCTGGAGTTGAAGGCTCTATCGTAGTTTCCAAAGTTCTTGGTTCAACCAAAGCAAATTATGGGTTTGATGCTCAAAATGAAAAATATGTTGATATGGTTGCTTCAGGTATTGTTGATCCAACTAAAGTTGTTAGAACAGCTCTACAAGATGCTTCATCTATAGCAAGTTTACTTATTACTACAGAAGCTATGGTTGCGGATAAACCTGAACCAAAATCTGCGGCTCCAGCTATGCCTGATATGGGCGGCATGGGCGGCATGGGCGGCATGATGTAGTCTTAAAAAAATAAGAATAAAAGAGGTCGCCATTATGGCGGCCTTTCTTATTTCTTAATTATAAATTTGATAAAAGTTTTTCCCAAGATTCATCATTACTTTTATAAATAAAATCAGGTTTATTTATTTTAATTATACCAAACCCTTTCGAAATTAAGAATTCTGAACAAACAGCAACCTGATCATTTGGAGTTATTAAAGACACATCATTTCCAAGCGTAAAAGATCGATTCAAAAAGAAACTTTTAAAATTTCTATATAACTCAATATCTAAATTATCAATTCTTTGATCGTAATTAAAGGTTATTTCGGTATGAGAAATAGCATTAGATTTTGCTGATAAGATTCTTAATAGTTTCTTAATATTATCCAGATCAACACTTTTCCAATTCATTCCAAAGGAACCAAATATACATGCTTCACTTTTTAAAATAATCCCGTCATCTAGTACTTTTAAATTATTTTCTTCAAGAGTAACTCCGCTTTCTGTTATATCTGTAATCATTTCTGCACTACCTGCGGATGGAGCTCCTTCAGTTGCCCCTGTACTTTCAACAATCCGATAACTATTGATATTATTTTTTAGAAAAAAATTTCTTGTCAAATTTTCAAATTTTGTAGCCACCCTTAATCTTCTATCATGTAGCTTAATAAAATCTTTAGATACTTCAGCAAGATCTTTCATATTAGAAACATCTATCCAAGAATTTGGAACTGCCGCGACAACATTCGCCTTACTAAATCCTAACTCTAAAAGAGATACAACTTTTTTTGTTTTTTTGCCGTCTAGTTCATTAATTAAATCCAAACCTGTTAACCCAAGATGAACAGTTCCTTTATGAAGCTCTTTTGCAATCTCGCTGGCAGACAAGAAAGTTATTTCAATATCTGTATAATTTTTAAAACCACCAACATAAGTCCTTTGACCGCCTGATTTAGTTATTTTAATACCGGCAGAAGAAAAGAACTTATTCATTTCTTCTTGAATTCTTCCTTTTGATGGTAAGGCAAATCTTATAGGGCTCATCGTAAACTCTCCAAATTAGAAAACCTTTCTACTCTTTTCATATTTAAAGCAGCTCCAACCGCAGGAATAGAAAGCTTAGAACCTAAAGATTTTATTAAACCATCATACCTTCCACCCCCGCCAATATATAAACTTTCAGAATTATTTTTTCCCACAAAATCAAAGAGAAAACCGGTGTAATATTCAACATCCCTTCCTTTTTCAGGTGAAAATATTGCTTTATTAAAATTAACACCCAAATTTTGTATTTTTTCAAATCTAGCAATTGTTTCTTCTATCTTTTCCAATAAGGATTTATCTAATGATTTACATAGCTTTTTGAGTTTATCTAAAGCCTTTAGTGGTTGATCAGAAATTGATAAAAATTCTCTTATAAGTTTCTCTGTAGTGCTTGAAAGAGGATCAATAGAAAACTCTTCGCCCTTCTGCCTTAATCGATTTGTAATTTCTTCAACACTTCTTCCCGCATAAGAGCTCTCATCAACAGCATTTATAGTTCCTCTAACTAAATCTTCTGCAGATTCTTTATCTAAAGAATAAATTTTCCTAGAAAAATCATCACTAATTCTTTTCTTTTTACTTATTGCGACCAACAGGTCCCTAAATTCATTATCATTCCAAAATTTCTCTAATAATTTTTCTTTCCATAAGTCAGCAATATCTAATACCTTGATAAATTCTCTAAATAAAGAAACATCACCAAAGTAAGTGCTGTAATTTTTTAATCCTTCCTCTTGAAGGGCGTTAGAGATTTTGGAAAAGACCTCAACATCAGAATTAATCTTATCTTTATCGCCAATTGATTCAATTCCTGCTTGGGAATATTCAAATGCTTCATTACTATCCTCGCCATGAAATTGAAAAACTTTACCAAAATAGGAAAAGAGTTTTTTCTCTCCCGTATAACCATGATCAAGATAATATAGACATGTAGGTATAGTTAAGTCCGGTCTTAAACATACACGAACTCCATCATGCTGAGAAAAAATATATAATTTATCGGCAATTGATTCACCCAATCTATCCAAAACCTTATCAGCAGAAACTAGTATAGGAGGATCTATGATTTCATAATTATCTGAAGATAAATTATTTAGAATAGAATGTGATGTATTTGCTAAGGATTCAGATGTAGTTTTTTTTATTGTGTTTAAAGATATCTTTGCGCCACCAAATAAATTATCATTTATCGGTATAGAATACTCTTCACATAAAGCAATTATCTTTAAGTGTAATCTGGCAGGAAAACCTTTTCTTCTATAATTGGATACTGCCGAAGGATTGACGCCAAGTAAATTGGCTAAATTTCCAGTTCCCCCAAGGGAATTTATTATATCATTTACTGACTTATCCATAAGAAATATTCATATAATATGAATATTTTTAAATAGCAATATATTTATTCATATTTTATGAACTATTTTTTAAGATATCTTTAATGCTTTCCACCATTTTATCTATAGAAACCGTTATTTGGGAACCTTTTCCTGATCGCCATTCTTCATTTTCGGATATCTCTGAAGAAACTTCTTTACCTTTAAATAAATCCTTTATTGTTACTGAATTATTAGCTTTTTCATCTTCACCAACTATTATCGCAACTCTTGCCCTTTTTTTATCGGCATACTTTAATTGAGCCTTCATATTGCTATCACCCATATAAAGATCCGTCACAATACCTTCGCTTCTTAATTGAGTGGCCAAATTAAAATAAAAAGATTTATCCGATTGATCCATAATTAAAACTACGGCATCTACTGAAGTAAAATTTATATTATCCTTATTTAAAATCTTTATCGCTGATAAAAGTCTACTTACACCAATAGAGATTCCTGTTGCAGGAACTTTAACGCCCTTCAATCTATCGACTAAATTATCGTATCTTCCTCCACCTCCAACAGATCCAAAATTATTTAGCTCTTCATTTTTGGGAAAAATTAAATCGGCTTCATAAATTGGTCCTGTATAGTAACCAAGTCCACGAACTACGGAAGGGTCTATAGCAACCTTTTCTTCATTATACCCTAAGTCATCCAATATAGATGATATTGAATTTAACTCTCCTATGGCTTCTTCAAATTTATCACTTTCACAAAAAGTTTTATTAAGGTTTAAAAGAGCATTCTCCCTACTCATTTTTTTACATTCTTCACCTTGATTCAAAAAATTAATAATTAAATCTATTTGCTCGTTACTTAAGTCAGCTCCTTTTGTAAAATCACCAGACTTATCTTTTCTTCCTTTTCCTAAAAGTTCTCTTACTCCCTTTATTCCTAAACGATCAAGCTTATCTATTGATCGCATAACAGTTAAATATTGATCGTTATTATCTCTAATAGATATTTTAGTTTGATTAAGTAAAGCATCTAATAAATTACGGTTATTTAATCTGATAATATAATCTTTTTTCTTTATACCAATATTTTCAAATACATCAGAGAACATCATACACATTTCTGCATCTGATAAAGGGTTTGCACTACCTACAGTATCCGCATCCACTTGCATAAATTGGCGGAATCTTCCTGGTCCCGGCTTTTCATTCCTAAAAACCCATCCACTTTGATATCTTCGAAAAGGTTTAGGAAGGCTGTCGTAATTCTCAGCTACATATCTAGCCAAACCTGCAGTAAGATCATAACGTAATGATAGCCACCTACCATCCTCATCTTCAAAAGAGAAAACACCTTCATTTGGCCTATCTTGATCAGGAAGATAAGAACCAATAATATCTGAAAGTTCGATTGTGCTTGTCTCTAATTTACCGAAACCATAAAATTTATATGTATCTTCTATTTTCGATATTAGGTCTAGTAAAGAAAGTAAATCATTGCCAGAAATATCTTCAAAACCCCTAGGTCTCTCTGGTTTAATCTTTTTCTTTTTTTCTGAAGCCACAACTATACCTTTATAAATAGATTCATTATTATAACATCATCAAAATATCTATGTTATAATTTCTACAGGAAAAATTATGGGAAATAATCAAATTAAAACTCCTCAAGGTATGGAAATTCTTGGTGAAGAAATTCCAGGTATTGAAAAAATTCTCACTCAAGATTGCCTTGAATTTATTCTTGATCTTGAAAATAAATTTGGTGATAAACGAAGAGATCTCTTAGAAGAAAGAGCAAAAAAACAAAAGGAATATGATGAAGGAAGTTTACCTGATTTTCCAAGTGAAACAGAAGAAGTAAGGAATTCAGATTGGAAAGTTTCTCCTATTCCTAAGGATTTACAAGATAGAAAAGTTGAAATTACAGGTCCTGTAGATAGGAAAATGGTAATAAATGCTTTGAATTCTGGTGCAAAGACTTTTATGACGGACTTTGAGGACTCTATGTCCCCGACATGGAATAATATTATTCAAGGCCAAATAAATCTTTATGATTTATGGAATGATGAAATCGACTTTATCGATCCCAATAATGGTAAGGAATATAAGCTAAGTGATAATCCGGCAGTCTTAATTGTTAGACCAAGAGGTTGGCATCTTGAAGAAGCTCATATAGAAATTAATGGAAAAAGAATTTCTGCTGGTATTTTTGATTTCGCAGTTTATCTATTTCATAATCATGAAAAAATTAAAAATAAAGGTACTGGACCTTATTTTTACCTTCCTAAAATGGAAACTTATTTAGAAGCAAGGTTATGGAATGAAGTTTTTGTTAGAGCTCAAGAAAATCTTGGAATTCCAATAGGAACATGCAAGGCAACAATCTTAATTGAAACTCTTCCAGCTGCATTTCAAATGGATGAAATATTATATGAATTAAAAGAACATATAGTAGGATTAAATTGTGGAAGATGGGATTACATATTCAGTTATATTAAAAGATTAGCATTGAATCCTAATTATATTCTTCCTGACAGATCACAAGTTGTTATGGGTGATGCTTTTTTAAATGCTTATTCTTTGTTGTTAATAAAAACATGTCATAAAAGAGGTGCTTTTGCTATGGGGGGTATGGCAGCTCAAATTCCTGTTAAAGCTAATGAAGAAGAAAATCAAAAAGCCTTTAATAAAGTAAGAAATGATAAAGAAAGAGAAGTCAGTAATGGACATGATGGAACTTGGGTTGCTCACCCGGGTTTGGTGCCAGTAGCTTTGGAAATATTTGATGAAAAAGTAACTGGGGATAATCAATTAAATGTTTCTCTTGATAATGTTTCTATAACTCAAGAGGATCTTTTAAAAGTTCACGAAGGTAAAAGAACTGAAGATGGTATGCGTGAATGTATTAGAGTTGGTGTTCAGTATATTGAAGCATGGTTAGGTGGAAGAGGAGCTGTTCCTCTTTATAACTTAATGGAAGATGCTGCAACGGCTGAAATTTCTCGAGCACAAATTTGGCAATGGCTGAAACATTCAACACCTTTAGATGACGGAAGAATTGTTAATGAAGCGCTTTTTAAAGAAATTTTAACTAGCGAAATCGATAATCTTAAAGAAATAATTGGAGAAGATATTTGGAGCAACGGTAAATATGAAAAAGCTGTTGAAATATTTGAAAAAATGTCTATATCTCCTGTGTGTGAAGAATTCTTAACACTACCGGCTTATGAAGAAATAATCACCTCATAACCATTTAATTTAGAAAGGATAGAATATGACAAAAAGTTTCTATGATTTAGTGCCTTCTGCGCCAAAAGGAAGATATGATGGCATTGAAAGACCTTACTCTGTAGAAGATGTTGAAAAATTAAGAGGTTCATTCCCTATTGAATATACTCTTGCAACAAGAGGTTCAAATCGTCTATGGGAACTTTTACACACTGAGGATCAAGTATCCTCACTTGGAGCTCTGTCAGGTAACCAAGCAATGCAAATGGTTAAAGCTGGTCTAAAAGCAATTTATCTATCCGGATGGCAAGTAGCTGCCGATAATAATACTGCTGGATCAACATATCCTGACCAAAGTCTATATCCGGCTAATTCAGGGCCAGAACTTGCTAGAAAAATTAATCGTACCCTTCAAAGAGCTGATCAGATTGAACACTCTGAAGGAGGAGCTCAAAGAGAATGGTTTGCTCCAATTGTTGCTGATGCCGAGGCTGGATTTGGCGGCCCTTTAAATTGTTTTGAAATAATGAGAGCATATATTGAAGCTGGTGCATCCGGTGTTCATTATGAAGATCAATTAGCTTCAGAAAAGAAATGTGGTCATATGGGTGGAAAAGTTTTAATTCCAACAAAACAACATGTAAGAAACTTAAATGCAGCAAGATTAGCTGCAGATGTCTGTGGAGTTCCAACACTAATTGTTGCTAGAACTGATGCAGAAAGCGCTAAGTTAATTACTTCTGATGCTGATGAGAGAGATCATGAATTTATAGATACTTCTGATCGTACTCCTGAAGGTTTTTATAGACTAAAAGAAGGAAGCGGTGTCGATAATTGTATCAAACGAGCATTAGCTTATGCGCCTTATGCTGATCTAATTTGGATGGAAACATCTGTACCAAGTCTAGAAGTAGCAAAACAATTTTCTGATGCCGTTAAAAAAGAATTTCCTGATCAAATGTTAGCCTATAACTGCTCACCAAGCTTTAATTGGGAGGCTAACCTTGATGTTGATACTATCGAAACATTTAGGGAAGAAATTGGAAAAATGGGTTTCAAATATCAATTTGTTACTCTTGCCGGCTTCCATCAATTGAATTATGGAATGTTCCAACTTGCCTCTAACTTTAGAGATAGAGGAATGGGTGCATATAGTGAGCTTCAACAAGCTGAATTTGCTGCAGAGAAAGATGGTTATACTGCGACAAGACATCAAAGAGAAGTAGGAACAGGTTATTTCGATCTTATTTCTGAAGCCTCAGCGGGTGGCGAATCTTCAACAACAGCACTTGGTGATTCAACAGAAGCAGATCAGTTTGATGCGGCTGAATAATAGCATTTATGCTACCAACAGCTGATATAAGTGATAAATATTCTAACTCAGTAAGAATTCTAAAACCTCTTTTTAGAGATTATGGCGGTATTAAATCTTTCAGCGGTAAAGTAAAGACGATTAAAACCTTAGACGATAATACTAAAGTTAGAGAAGCATTAGAATCTGATGGAAATGGCGATGTTCTAGTTGTTGATGGTCAAGCATCTTTAAATTGTGCTTTATTAGGTGGAAACCTAGCAGCATTAGCCAGTCAGAATAATTGGTCAGGTATAATTGTAAATGGCTGTATTAGAGATCAACTTGAAATTAAAGAAGAAAAAATCGGTGTAAAAGCGCTGAATTCAAATCCAAAAAAATCAAACAAAAATGATGGTGGTAATTTCGGTGTTGATCTCAATTTCGCTGATGTTGATATATCTGAAGGTGATTATATATATGCCGATGAAGACGGAATAATTATATCTAAAGAAGACCTTCAAATTTAATCATAATATTTACTTTCTGATGCTTACTATTTTAACTATAGTAATGGTGGGAGAATTTTATGATAGCGTATAAATCAGCAGATCAGCTAGCAAAGCTAATTAAAGATAAAGAAATAAGCAGTGTTGAGTTATTAGATTACTACATTACACGAGTTGAAAAATATAATTCAGATATCAATGCCATTATTGTCAAAGATTATGAGAATGCAAAACAAGCAGCCTTAAAGGCTGATGAAGCCCTAAGTAAGGGTAATGTTTTAGGGCCATTGCATGGTGTTCCAATGACAATTAAAGATTCTTATGATCTTGCCGGAACAGTTACATCAAGAGGTAATCCAGCCTTAAAAGATAATGTTGCAAGCAAAGATGCTTTATCTGTAGAAAGATTAAAAAATGCGGGTGCAGTTATTTTTGGAAAAACAAATGTGCCTTATAATCTTGCGGACTTTCAAAGTTATAATGAAATTTATGGCACTACAAATAACCCCTGGGATTTAACTAGAAGCCCTGGAGGATCATCTGGTGGATCTGCAGCTGCATTAGCATCGGGAATGACGGGTTTTGAGACAGGTTCTGATATTGGAGGATCAATAAGAAATCCTGCGCATTTTTGTGGCGTCTTTGGTCACAAGCCAACTTGGGGTCTCTTACCGCCAAGGGGACATGCAGCACCAAATGTTTTGGCCCAATCCGATTTAACAGTTATTGGTCCTTTAGGTAGAAGTGCTCAAGATCTTGAAACAGGCGTTTTAGTTATGGGTGGTCCAGATGAAATTGATGGAGCTGGATTAAAGATGGATCTTGAAAAATCAAATAAAGAGTCATTAAAAGATTATAAAATTGCAGCATGGGTTAACCAGGATTTTGCTCCTGTGAATCAAGAAACTCAAAATCGCGTAACTAATGTAGCAGAAGCAATAACATCTAATAAAGGTATCGTAGATTTTGAAGCCAAACCTGATTTTGATATTTTAGAATCCATGGATACTTACGCATCACTTCTTCACCCTACTATGGCCTCAAGAAGCTCAGAAGAAGATTATCAAAAATTGCTAGATAAATTTGAAGAGCTAGACTCTTCTGATAATAATAAATCAACGACTTTAGATCCAACTCACGATAGCCAATCTGCTTATACATTAAAAAAACAGATTTCTTCTCTTCGTGATTACAATATTGCCAATGAAAAAAGAACGCATTTGAGATGGGCTTGGCATGAGTTTTTCAAAGAATATGATGCGGTCATTGCTCCAATAATGGCTACAGATGCCATAGAACATGATCACGGAGCCTTCGGTGATAGAACAGTAATGGTTGATAATGATGAACGACCATATTTTGAGCAAATTTTCTGGGCAGGTTTAGCTATAGCAAGTTACCTTCCCTCAACGATTATTCCTACTGGCTTAAGTGAAAAAGGATTGCCAATTGGAATTCAAATAATAGGCCCTCAATATGGTGATCTTAAAACTATAGGGCTTGCAAAACTTTTAGAACAAGAAGGCTATAAATTTCAAGCCCCTCAAACTTATCCTGACTAAAACTATGACTTATTTTCATTTACTCCCCGGATAGAATCCAATGTGCTTAATGTGTGACATAACTGGGAGGGATAACTTCCATATAAGCCCAGAAGAATATCGAGATTTTGGACCAGATGACGGATCAGGTCCTCAAGGTTATAGACCAAGCACTCAAGATACAAATAATTCAGTAAAGACAACTCTGAACTTTAATTCTGGCAATAATATAATAGTGGTATCCGAGGATGGCACAACTTATAGAGGCCTTTCGGGTGATGATACCTTTATCCTTTCTGAAGAAACAATTAAAGCTAATGCTGAAATTAAACTTATTGATACAGAAGGAAAAAATACTGTTCAATTAGTAGATGGTTTGAAAATTTCGGAATCCCTTTTCACATCCAATGCTACACGTCTCACTCTTTCTAACGGTGCAGAAATTACCATTAATGGAGCAGATAAATTTACTTTTGAATTGTCTGCAAATCTGACAAGTGGAACTTTGGGAGTTAGTAAAACTTATGCAGAATTTGCTGAGTATATGGGTATAGATTCTCTTCCAACAAGAGGATCCCAGAGCGGTAATAC
>JAZAJI010000062.1:0-4089 GCA_036230365.1 Pseudomonadota bacterium | reverse complement strand
AACGAGGGAAGCAAGGTTACAAGATCCAAAGAATAGGCAAAATTCAATTGAAACAACGGATACAGAAATTATTAACAGATGGAATCAAAAACAAAATGAAGTAATTGATTTAGCAATAAATGCCTATAACTGGGCAATAGAATCTGGAATTGCTAAAGAACAAGCAAGATCTGTATTACCAGAAGGAAATACAGTTAGTAGGCTTTATATGAACGGTACCCTAAGAAGCTGGATACATTATATCCAATTAAGAGCAGCTAATGGAACACAGAAAGAACACATGGAGATTGCTAAAGCTTGTGCTGAGGTAATTAATACTATTTTTCCTATGGGTGAAAATTTAAATTAACTATCCAACTTGTATTTAAATATTAAATAATCGTTTGTAATTTCGTATTCAGATTCAGCAATCACCATATAATCTTGGTAATCTTCTTCGGCTTGTTTAATAAATGCCATTCTCTCATCTCCACCAATTGGAGGCATGCCTCTATTTTTTACTGCTTCAGCTCTTTTTTCATATCTTTTCTGAAATTCACTAACATTAAAAGTCATAATTAAATTTTAATTAACTTGAAAGTAAAGTATTTATTTCATTACGTAATTTTGTAGTTTTCTTAATCTTTATTGACTTAAGTTCTAATAATTTTGATCCCTGAGGTGAGTTAACTTCTAATTCTACTTTTGAATTTCCTGGATGTTTTTGTAATAATTCTTTTAATAATACTAAATTATTTTTGTCTAGATCATTTTCTGATACAGTTATCCTTAAAGGACTTGAATCCAAATCAATAATCATTTTTGAAGGTTCAATTAGCTCTATATCTCTAGCTCTTATAATATTTTCAGAACCACCTACATATGTACCTGTTACTTTAATGTAAGTTTCACCATCAAATGATGCATTATATTTTTCTACTAATTTATTAAAAAGTAATACTCCAACAGATCCCGTTGTTTCTTGTAAGTCTAATTGGATCCAAGGATTTCCTCTTCTTGAAACTCTTTTTTGAACGTTAGATACTAAACCAGCAATAACTACATTGACCTCTTCGTCTTCTGGATAGTCTAATAATTCTAATATTGAGTGAGAGGAATCAGATCTTAAAACTTCACCATAACCTTTAAGAGGATCCTCACTTACAAAAAATCCTAACATTTCCCTTTCTCTATCTAATAATTCTTTTTTGTCCCATTCAATATTTTTAATTTTTGTTTTATTTTTGAGGTTTTCGTCTAAATCAAACAATGATGCTTGAGAATTATTAACTTTTGTTCTTAAGTCCTTTGCATCTTCAATTAAATCAACAATAGATTCAAAAATACCTCTTCTTGGGTATCCAAACTTATCAAAGGCACCTCCTTGTATCATTGCTTCTATCCCACGCTTATTAAGTGACCTAGAATCTATCCTTGAAAGAAATCCTTCTATTGATTCAAATTCCCCTTCTTTTCTTTCTTCAATTATTTTTTGTGCGGTTACATCTCCTACATTTCTTATAGCTGATAATCCAAATATGATCTCATTATTATTAACAGAAAAATCTTCTAAGCTTTCATTTATGTCAGGGGTTGATACTTTTATACCTAATTCTCTAGCTTCAGATAAAAAAACAGCTGTTCTGTCTTTGTCTCTTTTTACAGAAGTTAAACAGGCAGCTAAATATTCAGCTGGATAATTAGCTTTTAAATAAGCTGTTTGGTAAGCAAGAAGCGCATAAGGTACTGAATGACTTTTATTAAATCCATAACCTGCAAAAAATGCAATTTGGTCAAATATCTCTATTGCAAACTGCTCAGAATATCCTTTTTTTATTGCGCCTTTAGTAAATTTTATTCTTTGCTTCTCCATTACTTTTGGTATCTTTTTTCCCATAGCTTTTCTTAAATCATCTGCTTCATCTAACTCAAAACCTGATATTTTTTGAGCTATCTGCATAACTTGTTCTTGATATAAAATAACTCCATAAGTTTCAGATAATATCTCCTCAAGGTCTTTATGAAGATATCCAATTTCTTTTTTACCAGTAGCTCTATCTGTAAATTCATTGTGCATTCCAGCACCTAGAGGGCCTGGTCTTATTAAGGCAACTAAAGCTACAATATCTTCAAATCGTTTAGGTTTAAGGTTTCTTGATGTAGATTGAGCTACCCTACTTTCTAACTGAAAAACACCTGTCATTTTGCCTTGAGAAAACAAATCAAATGTTTTTTTATCATCTAATGGAATGTTGTCTATATCTAATTTTTTATTACTAATTAATTCAAGAGTTCTGTCTATTATTGAAAGATTTCTCAAACCAAGAAAATCCATTTTTAATAAACCCAATTGTTCGACTGTATGCATTTCATATTGAGTGACAAGCTCAGCTTCTTTACCTTTTTGCTGGACTGGTAAAAAGTTTGTTATTCTATCCGGAGAAATAACCACAGCAGCAGCATGAATACCATCTTG
Organism: Pseudomonadota bacterium; assembly: GCA_036230365.1. Classification (GTDB taxonomy): domain Bacteria; phylum Pseudomonadota; class Alphaproteobacteria; order MED-G09; family MED-G09; genus AG-430-B22. Next base: position 1,634 of record JAZAJI010000062.1, on the reverse strand, counting down.
TCTCCTCAACCCTTCTAAGCCAATTGCTATATCTATAATTTTTTTTACTTCTTCGTCGTTTTTATATTGATTTCTTAATTCTGAAGATGCTGAATAAAATTCTTTACTGTACCCACTTTTATTTTCTTCATCAAGCTTTAAACATTCAGAAATTGAAGCTGTATTACCAAGTATCATTGGAGGCATTAATTTAGCAACTTTGTCCCCTGAAGAAAATGGTAAGCCTAAAACCCTTGCTGAATCCCTAATTGCTTGTTTAGCTTTAATTGTTGCGAAAGTTATAATGTGTGCAACCTTATCACTTCCATATTTATCAATTACATATTGGATAACATCATTTCTGTATCTTTCATCAAAATCCATATCTATATCTGGTAATTCTTTTCTTCCTTTATTTAAAAATCTTTCAAATAACAATCCATACTTTAAAGGCTCTATTCCAGTTATTCCTAAACAGTAGGAAACAATTGAACCAGCAGCAGATCCACGACCCGCACCCGTTCTAATATTGTTATTTTTCGCATACTTCATTAAGTCACCAACTATTAAAAAATATGAAGGAAATCCCATTGAATTAATAACGTCTAACTCGTAATCTATTCTTTCATTGATCTCTTTAGTTATTTTTGGATATAGTTCTTTTGCTCCTTCTTGAACTTTTTCATATAAAAATTCTTTAATTGATTTATTTTTATCTGGAACGGGAAAGTCAGGTAAGTAATACTTAGTGGAACTAAAACTATAATCTATTTTTTCAGCAATTTTTATAGTATTGTCACAAGCATCTGGATATGTACTTTCCGGAAATAACTTTCTCATTTCTTCTGATGATTTAATATAATATCCTGAACCATCAAATCTAAATCTAGTTTCATCATCCAAAGTTGCATTAGTTTGAACACACAATAAAGCATCATGTGCTGATGAATCTTCAGGATTAACATAATGAGAATCATTTGTTGCTACTAATGGTGCACCAATCTCATGAGATATTTTAATTAAATCAGGTAAAATAATTTTTTGTTGTTCTATCCCGTGATTATGTAATTCAATGTAAAATTTTTCTTCTCCAAATATAGACTGATAAAATTTTGCTTTTTCTAAAGCTTTATCAAAACTTCTTTCAGCAGGACTATTGCCCTCTTCTGTTGAGCCATCTGGAGCTAAATATTGTGCAATCTCACCTCCAAGACATCCAGATAAAGCAATAATTCCATCACTATATTTTTTTAATAATTCATAGTCAATTCTTGGTTTATAGTAATAACCTTCTGTAAAAGCTCGGCTTGCCATTTCAACAAGATTCCAATAACCTTTTGTATTTTCTGCTAATAAAGTTAGATGGTAACGTTTATTATTATCTCTATCTGGTCTATCAAACCTTGAATCATTTATTAAGTAAGCTTCATAACCAATAATCGGAATTAACTTTTTTTTCTTAGCTAAATTATAAAACTCTAGAGCACCGTAAAGATTGCCGTGGTCAGTTATTGCTGCACCAGGTTGTTTAAGTTCTTTTACTCTATCTAAGTAACTCTCAATTTTTGCAGCACCATCAAGCATCGAATACTCAGTGTGAGCATGTAGGTGTACAAAAGATTTACTCATAGATGTATTTTAAATCTATTTTAAAA
>JAZAJI010000061.1:0-8251 GCA_036230365.1 Pseudomonadota bacterium | reverse complement strand
CAGAGATTGGTGCGGCTATTTTAAAACCTTTTGTTTCAGAAAAAAATCATTGGATGCTTAATCATCATGGAATTTTTCAAGGTTATTATTTTTTTGAACATCTGGGATTAGATAAAGACATGAGAGAACAATTCAGAGGTCATGAACATTTTGAATATACAGCTCAATTTTGTCATCTATATGATCAATCCGCATTTGATAAGGATTATGAATCTATGTCTCTCGAAGACTTCGAGCCTATGGTTCAAAGAGTTTTAGAGAAACCTAAAACTTCTATTTATAAAGGCCGCAATTATTAATATTCTATAACCACTAATAATATAATGAACAAAGAAATTTCACCAAAACTAGCTTGGGCTGCTGCGCTTTTGTTAACTGCAATTAACACTTATTCATTTGCAGATAGACAACTTCCATCAATAATGATTCCTGAACTAAAAGCGGACTTATTGCTTACTGATGCGCAGATAGGATTCTTATTTGGGACAGTCTTTGCAGTTTTTTTTGGAATTGCGACAGTCATTTTTGGAAGATTAGCGGATACCCCTTATAGAAAGAATGTATTAATATTCGCTATTCTTGCTTGGAGTATATTAACTGGTTTATGCGGTATTGCTCAACAATTTTGGGACTTAATTATTTTTAGGATTGGAGTTGGTGTTGGAGAGGCGGCTTTAGGACCTATCGCATTAGTTGTATTTGCTTCTTATTTTTCTAGGGAAAAACTACCTTTAGCTTTAGGAATATGGGGAACAGGTCCATTTCTGGGATCTGCCCTTGCTGGTTGGGGTGGAGCTGCGGTTATTACAAATATGGATATTATTAAGCCTTATTTAGGCGCCCTTTCATCCTTTTCTGACTGGAGGCTAACTTTCTTTTTATTTGCAATTCCAGGGATATTATTTGCAATAAGTCTAAAATTTCTTCCTTTCCCAGAAACCAGAATAGAGAAGGAAAAAACTTACTTTCTACCCTTTTTCAAAAAGGCATGGAAATTTTTCCTATTAATGTTTATCGGAGTTACTATTACTGGGTTGGTTGGTTACTCTGTTTTGGCTTGGGGAATAGAAATACTTGTTAGAGTTCACGATATTCCTAAAGCCCTTGCTGGTCAAAATTTTGGAATATTTAGTATTTTATTTGGAATTGGGGGAAGTATAGGTGCAGGTATCATTGCAAGTAATATGATTACAAAGGGTATCTTGAATGCACATTTAAGAATTGCAGGAATTTTTGTAATATTATTATGGTTTTCACTTTTCCTCTTCACCTTATCCACTAGTTCATTATTTTCTCAAATTGGTTTAGCTCTTATGATTTTATTTATGTCATGTGGTCCAGGCCTATATGGCGCTGCCTTTCAGAGCGCTTCTCCGATACATTTAAGGGGCCGCACCGCATCCATTTATTATATAAGCGCTAATGTTATAGGGTTTGCCTTAGGTCCATTTGCTCTGGGATTCTTTAATGATTACATCTTCAATACTTCAAATGGATATGATCAAACTGGCATACGGTACTCAATGTTATGGCAAGGCATAATTTTATATCCGATTGCTGCCTTATGTTTTTATAAGGCCTCTAAATTATTCTTACCCTTACAACAAGAAGCTCAAGAAAATTGATTTTATTAAAATCATTGACCTGATCTTAATATTTGCACAATATAATCTCCTCGGGAGTTGATCATGAAATATGAAACATTGAAATTTGAAATTGATAAAGGTGTAGGAACAATCACACTTAATAGGCCTGAGGCAGCCAATGCTATCAATATCCCTATGGCAAAAGATCTTCTCAATATTGCGATAGAATGTGAAGGAGGCGCTCCTGTTCGATCTCTACTTTTAAAAAGTGAAGGAAAATTATTTTGTGCGGGTGGAGATTTAAAATTTATTTCAGAATTAGATAATATTCGATCAGGTCTTGCAGAAATGCTTGGCTATCTTCATATGGCTTTAGGAAAAATAGATCATCTTGATGCTCCTTTAATAGGCGCAATCAACGGCACAGCTGCAGGCGCAGGATTATCCCTTGTATCAGCTTGTGATATAGCTATTGCTGGTGAAAGTGTTAATTTTACTATGGCCTATACCGCAGCCGGTCTTACTCCTGATGCAAGCTCATCTTTCCATTTGCCCCGCTCCATTGGAAAAAAAAGAACCATGGAATTAATGCTTACTAATAGAGTTTTATCTTCCAAAGAAGCAGTAGAATGGGGTCTCATAAATTCTGTCGTAGCTGATAATGTAGTAGTTGAAGAAGCTGAAAAGCTAGCGAAAAAAATAGCAACAGGACCAACAAAAGCCTATGGCGGCGTTAAAGAAATGTTGAGACAAAGTTTTTCAAATGGTCTGGAAACTCAAATGGAACTTGAATCACAAGTTTTTGCCGAACAACTCAAAGGTAAAGATGCAATAGAAGGTATAAAAGCTTTCACAGAAAAGAGAAGTCCCAACTTTAAAGGAGAATAATTAATGACAAACATATCCGATGAAGAATTAGAAAAGAAAACAATAGAAGTCCTTGGAAAGAATATGTCGTATGTCGAAAGAGGAGAAGGTAATCCAATTATTTTTCAACATGGAAACCCGACATCATCATACCTTTGGAGAAACATTATTCCTCATCTAGAAAGTCAAGGAAGATGTATAGCAATTGATCTTATTGGTATGGGCGATAGTGATAAACTTGATGATATTGGAGAAAATACCTACTCATATCATGTTCATAAGCAATATTTCGATGCATGCCTAAAGAAATTAGGGATAGAAAATAATGTCATATTCGTTATTCACGACTGGGGTTCAGCATTAGGTTTTAATTGGGCTTATGAAAATCAAAGTAGTGTTAAAGGGATATGCTATATGGAAGCTATTGTAAGACCAATTACATGGAATGAATGGCCAGAGGATGGAAGATCAATTTTTCAAGGTTTTAGATCTGAAGCTGGAGAAGATTTAGTTCTTAAAAACAATCTCTTCGTTGAAAGAGTTCTTCCAGGATCTATTATCAGAGATTTAAGTGAAAAGGAAATGGATGTATATAGAAGACCCTTTTTAAACGAAATTGAAAGAAGACCTACCCTTGATTGGCCAAGACAAATACCTATCGACAATGAACCAGAGGAAGTTTGTAAGATTACTGAAGACTATTCTTCATGGATGTCTGTTAACGAAATTCCTAAATTATTTATTAATGCTGATCCAGGGGCCATTCTTATTGGAGAGCAAAGAGAATTTTGTCGAAAATGGAAAAAACAAAAAGAAATTACCGTTAAAGGAGCCCATTTTATCCAAGAAGATTCTCCCCACGAAATAGGTGATGCACTTTCTAACTGGGTCCAATCTATTTAATTTAATTAAGAAAGTTAATAATGTTTGTAAGAGATACTCTCAATTGGGGTGAAGGTGAAGTTTCATTTATTGAATGGAAACATCAAGAAGAAAAACCCGGTATTCAATTTGCTCACGCAACAGGGTTTAATGCTCTAACTTATAAAGAAATCTTACGACCATTATCGGAAAACTTTAATATAAGAGCTATTGACGCGAGAGGTCATGGATTTACGAAGCTAAAAGCTAATCCCGATGAAATGTTTGATTGGAAAATATATAGCAATGATTTAGTTAATTCTGTTGAAATATTTACTGAAAAATTAGGTCAGCCCATAATCTTAAGTGGCCATTCCATGGGCGCTGCATCAGCAATACAAGTCGCTGCAAAAAGACCGGATTTAGTTAGTGGATTAGTCCTAATTGAACCTGTTTTAATGACACATAAAATAAAACTAATCCTTAGACTTGGAAGAAACTATCCCTTTTTAAAAAATTTCCCAATTATTAAACAAGGAATGGTCATGTCAGAAGGAACAAAAAGGAGAAGGAGGCACTGGAAAGATAAAGAAGAAATATTTCTATCTTATAAAAATAAGGGAGCATTCTTAACTTGGCCAGAATCTATGATAAAGGATTACATTGAAGGAGGAGTTGAAGAAAAAAATAATGAGGTAAGCCTAACATGTGATCCTTTATGGGAAGCGGCAACATTTACCTGTTGGAAACATGATGCAATGGAAATGATAAAAAACTTGAAGTGCCCAATAACACTTTTACAGGGAGAATTTAATTCAACCACAAGAGGTGATGGTGTAAAAAAACTAAAAGAAAGGGATAAAGAAGGTAAATATGAAATTATTAAAGGTGCTTCTCATTTCCTTCCTATGGAATTTCCTAACAAAGTTATTAACGAAATCAATAATATGCAAGTTAGGCTAGATGATTAAAAAATAAAAAATTTTCCTAATTAATATACATAGGTTATTATATGTTTAGGAGGGGCAATGGAAAACGAAGAAAGTTTACCAAATCAGGAACCATTATTTGAAATAAAGGAAACACCTTTTGTACCAATTGAATCATCAAAAATTGATTATATAGCCGCTTTAGAAGGTTTTGTTTTAGTCATTTTGATTTGCATGATTTTACTTGGCATCGTTCAAAGAATGAACAAATAAGGTTTAGATTTAGACATCATAAATCAATTTTTGATAACGCACTTTCCGTTATTTAGAACCATTACATTTCTCTCTTTAACCCAACACCGAAATGAAATTACATTATCATCTTTCCAGATTTCTGTGGTTATATTTTCTCCAGGAAAAACAGGCGAAGAAAATCTAACATTAAATTCTTCTATCATTGAACTGTCATAGCCACAAACATCTGAAATAATTGTTCTACATGCTGTGCCATAAGTACATAATCCATGAAGTATTGGAACATCAAACCCTGCAGCTTTTGCAATCTCCGGATCGGAGTGCAAAGGGTTTCTATCGCCTGATAATCTATAGAGTAATGCTTGATTTTTATCAGTAGTAGCAGTGAACTCCTCATCAGAATTTCTTTCAGGAATTAAATGAGGTTCTGGCGCACCCTCACTAGGTCCTCCAAAACCACCGTCACCCCTAGCAAAAGTTGTAGAGCCTAGAGTGCACAAAAGTTTTCCGGTATCTTTAAGCTTAATATCTGTTTCTGTTATAATTAATGCACCCTTATCCTTACCTTTATCAAAAACTCCTTTAACAGAAGAATCGACCAATATATTTGCAGCATGCGGTAATGGTTCAAACATCTTAAGTCTCTGCTCTCCGTGTAAGACTAGTAAATAATTTATTCCACTTTCTCTCATATTTCCTGCGCCCCAAGAAATAACTGTTGCCATTGATGGAATGGTTTTAAGTTCTCTTTCATATACAAACTTTAATTCATCTTCATTTAATGGATCATTTCCAAAACCTACCCCTAAGGCATAAAGCATTGTTTCACGATCTGAATAAGAAAATTCTTGATCCTTTGTTTCAAGAGACATTATTTTATCATAATCAATAGCCATAACTAAACTCCAAACTTTTAAAATATTGTAATGTATTATTTATTATTAATATATTAATATCAGTTAAAAATTTTAGTGGAGACTGATATGTCAGAAGGAATATTGCAGAAAAAATTTGATTGCTTTGACTTAAAAATTGAAAATAAAATTGCTCACCTAATCATGAGTAGACCTGAAAAAATGAATAGCATGATAAGATCCTTTTGGGATGAATTGCCTGAAATTATAAATGAAATTGATCAAGAAGCTTTGGCTAGAGTGATTGTAATTTCATCTACAGGAAAACATTTTTCTGCCGGTATGGATTTAGGAGTTTTCTCTGAAAGCAATATAACTGGTACTGATGAAAAACCACAAAATGAAAAAGGAAGATTTAGAGGCAGTTTCTATAAAAATTTATTAAGATTGCAGGAAACTTTCAGCTGTATTGATAATGCTAGAATACCAGTTCTAATGGCTATACAAGGTGGTTGCATTGGAGGAGCTGTCGACTTTGCTTCGGCCTGCGATATGAGATATTGCACGGAAGATTCTTTTTTCTGTATTCAAGAAATAAATATTGGCATGACAGCAGATGTTGGAACTTTCCCACGACTACCTTACCTTATACCAATGGGACTTGTTAAAGAATTGGCTTATACAGGCAGGAGGCTTCTTTCAGAAGAGGCAAAGGACTCTGGATTAGTTAATAAAGTTTTTAAAGATCAAGAAGAAATGATGAAATATGTTTTAGATATTGCTAATCAAATAGCAAATAAAACTCCTTTAGGCGTCTGGGGCTCGAAAGATATGATCAATTTTACACGAGGAAGAACAATTGAAGAAGGTTTAGACAGAATATCATTATGGCAAGCTGGAATGTATCATCCTGATTCTGATATGAAAGAGGCATTTGCAGCAAGTATGGAAGATCGTGATCCCGAATTTGAAGATCTATATCCACTAAAAAAGGATTATGGACTTTAAAAATTTTTCCTGAATGCGACAAGAAAAGAGGCATCAAGATTATCTTTTCTAATGTTAAACTTATTTTTTGCAATCTTAAATAGGGAATTAATTGATCCTATTTTAGTTTGGTTAGACCATATAAATTCTAATGAGATATTCCTTCCCGAAGGCTTTAAAGAAGCAAAGTCTTTTCTAAAATCTATATCACCTTCAAAATTTCTTCCTACAGGTAATTCAAAAAATATTTTGCCTTTTTCTGCAAAAGGTTTTTGCCTAATTAAAATGGCTAAAGTGCTATTTTTATCCAAAATATTATCTTTCAAAAAACCTATATTAAAACTAGTTTCATATATTGCAGAAATCCCTTTGATATAACTTTTAGATTTTTTAGGAAGCACATGTGCAACATTAAAATTAGAAATTAAACTCCAATTTTTCTTAAATTGAATATTATTTAGGATAGAAAAAAATAAAGTTTTAGAGTTACCTATATCATCAAAAGCTCCTGTAGAAGAGTGATCTAATATCTGGTCTTTTTGGTTAAGAAATCCAAAAGAAAAAGTTGAATAATCGATATTTAATGAAATAAAAGCGCCATAAGACCTACTCTGTTTAGGGATTAAAAATGAATTATGATTAACCCATCCTTCTTCTCTTTTAGATCCTGTAAAAAAGCTAAAACTATAATCGTTTAGGTTATTTTTTAAAGAAAATGACATGCTAATACCGTCCTCAGCATGGTCTAACCAGGGAATATTAAATGAATTATTATTCATAAAAGAAATATTCAATTTCTCTTTATTGATTGGATGGAATAAGTGTGAAGATGGATTTAGTCCATAATATATTGAAAAAGAATAATCATCCATTTCTTGAAAAAATCCTGCATCTCTCAAACGAAAACCTGAATATCCTCTTGAATTGATTATATTATCCCATGAAGAAAACGATAATAAGCCATTATTGGATATAGAGAGGTACCTCTTCTTATGAAAATTTTTTAGAATTTCTAATTGTGAAAGACTATTAGAATTTTTAAAAACTACATCCTTAGTTCTTAAAAAGAAAGGTGCTCCAAAAATATCAAATGCTGTAATTTTTGAATCTCTTAAACCTTTAACTAAACTATCTCCAATTGAATCTCCCACCCGAATTGAAGAATTGACAACAGAAATAGCATTACCTGAAATTACAGGATCACTGTAAAAAGATAATGTCCCTATTGGTGATGCAGCAGCCCCTAAATCTAAAGCACCATGACCATAAACTTCTGAATTTGCGTAATCACCTTCTTTATTGGCAGATTTATATAATCTTTCAACTATTTCACTAGTTTTTAAGTATTTTCCAAATAAATCTTCTAAAACGGCAAGTGCTCCAGTTACATGCGGAGCTGCAAAGGAAGTTCCGGATGCTAATAAATAAGCTTCTTTAGGATGATCTTTTAGATAATTGAGAACACCTTCATTTAAACTTGATTTTTCTGACTCACTAAGAGAGGCGTAAAGATTATTTGGAATTGCAACATTAATTCTAGTACCCGGGGCTGCAATGCAAAAATTACTAGCAACACCGCATCGATTTGAATAGCTTGCAATCTTACCATCTTTATCTAAAGCGACAACAGCAATATTATTATCAGCTAGTTCTGGAAAGTAATATGCAAGGCCCGCTAACCAACCCGGGTCAGTAGCATCAACTTTATTTCCTTCAGTATCAGTAATTCCATTATAATTTCCTGCAGACCAAACAAACATTGTTTCATTATTTCTACCAAGAGAATTAATGAACTTAGGAAAATTACTTTCAAAAACTTCTTTAGGATAGTCGGTAATTTGTCCAGTAAAACCAAAACTATTATTCACGATTTCTGTTTTTGACGCTAAATCATCATAAAGCTTAGCCTCAC
>JAZAJI010000060.1:0-11364 GCA_036230365.1 Pseudomonadota bacterium | reverse complement strand
TTAAGAAAAATTTCTTATATATATCAATATTTCTTTTTATATTAATAATCTTATTATTAATAATGGAATTAATTTAATGCGACCAAATTTATTTATATTAGTAATATCTATTCTAGTCATTACCATTGTCCATATTTTAGAGCTAATTGGTTATATTCCATGTGATATATGTCTAAAACAAAGATGGGTTTGGTACCTAATTCTATTGCTATCTTTTCTTTCAATTTTCTTTAATGAAAGAATTTTAAAAATTAATTTAATCTTGTTTGCTATTTTTTTTATAGGTAATTCTATTTATTCAGGTTGGCATGCAGGTATTGAATGGAATCTATGGTTAGGTCCTGAAACTTGCTCATCTCAATCAAACCTTAGCTATAGTAACTTTTTAGAAGAAGTTAAATCAGTAAAATTTATACCCTGCAATGAGGCTGCATTAAGAATTTTTGGTATATCTTTAGCAGGTTATAACTCGATTATTTCATTTTTTATGTTTATATATTCGATTCGCAACTTGAGGAAAGAATCTTGAAACAAAAAAGAATAGAAGAAATTATTAGAGTTGATCATGCGGGTGAACATGGGGCAAATGCAATCTATAAAGGTACTTTGGATATTCTAGGATTCTTGGGTGATGAGAAAACCTTTAAAATAATTGAAGAAATGGCAGAAGGAGAAAAAAAACACGCCAAAGAGTTTGATAAAATAATTAGCGAAAGATCAATAAGACCAACCGCACTTTTACCTTTATGGAAAGTAGCAGGTTATTCTTTAGGTGTAGTTTCAGCAATTCACGGAAAGAATGCCGTAATGGCGTGTACAGAAGCTGTTGAAGAAGTTATAGATAAACATTATTCTAGCCAAATAGAGGAATTAGAAGAATCTGGAAGCGAAAAGGAGCTCCTAAAATCTATAAAACAATTTCATGCCGAGGAAGTTGAGCATGAAATGATAGCGCGAGAAGAAGGTGATGATTCATCTTCGTTTATATCAATCTTTAAAGATATTGTTAGAATGGGTTGTAAAGGGGCAATTAAAGTTTCAGAAAAACTCTAAGATTCTAATTCAATATCCCAATATAGAAAATCCATCCAACTTTCATGTAAATAATTTGGAGGAAAGCTTTTTCCATTATGATTTAATTCATGAACATTTGGTTTAAATGGCCACTGAAAAGGATGCATATCAACTTCTTGGTAAAGACGATTTGATTTTTTTAGATTACAAGCTGAACAGGCTGTAATTACATTTGACCAAGTGGTTTTACCGCCTTTTGATCTTGGAATAAGGTGATCAAATGTTAAGTTTTCTTTTGATCCACAATATTGACACATAAATTTGTCTCTTAAGAAAACATTAAATCTTGTAAAAGCTGGCCATTCAGGAGGTTTGATATAATCTTTTAAAGATACTACTGAAGGCAAATCAAATTCCGTACTAGGAGATCTAACTTTTAAATTATAGGTAGAAACAATATTAACTCTCTCTAAAAAAACTGCTTTAATAGCATCCTGCCAAGACCATAAAGATAGAGGATAATAAGACAAAGGACGATAGTCTGCATTCAAAACTAGAGCAGGACGAGAATCAGGATGAGAATAATTGACAGTGTTCATATGTACTAACTTAACTTATATTGTATTAAATAATTCTAACAAATTTTTAAGAAAAATATAATAAATAATGAAACAACATAAAACTAGATTTGCACCAAGTCCAAATGGAAAATTACACTTAGGTCATGCGTTCTCTGCAATCATTTCTGAAAAAGTCGCGAAGAAGTTTAAAGGTCAATTTCTTCTAAGAATTGAAGATATAGACAAAGGGAGAAGCTTAAATAAATATGAAAAATTAATCTTTGATGACCTTGATTGGTTGGATTTAAATTACGATAAAAATAATATCAGAAACCAATCAAATTTCTTTAACTTATATGAATCATATTTAAAAAAACTTAGAGATTTGGATCTCGTTTATCCATGTTGGGCAACAAGATCAGAAATTAAAAAAACTATAATAGGAAATAAAGGAAAATTAAAAAATTGGCCTATAGACCCTGATGGACAATATATTTATCCAGGAATTTATAAAGATATATCACCTGCTAAAAAATCTGGTTTGATGCTTAGCGGCAAAGATTTTTCTTGGAGGTTAAATACTGTAAAAGCTACTAAATTTGCTGAAGAAAAAATACAATCAAAAATTTTTTTTAATGAAATTGGCCTTGAGCCAATTGGTAAAAGAGTTGCAGAACCGCAATTATTTGGAGATATTATATTAGCAAGAAAGGATGTGCCTACTTCTTATCATTTGGCAGTTACAATCGATGATGCAGATCAAGGTATAACTATTATAACAAGAGGTTTAGATCTTTATCCGTCAACATCCATTCACAGACTTTTACAAATTATTTTAGATTTGCCAGAACCTAGGTGGTTTCATCATAATCTTATAAGGAATAAAAATGGAACTAAATTATCTAAAACATTAAAATCTCAAAGTTTAGAATTTTACCGAAAACAAGGTCTTACAAAAAAAGAATTAATATCTAAAATATCTGAATTTGAACCATTTCCTTTATGATTAAGAAAAGTAAATTATTTGTTCCTTTCACTTTTATTTTTAATGGTATAAATGTGGCACTTTAATAAGAAATTATGAACGAAAATCAAACTATAAAAGATTTAGATAATATATCAGAAGTCGGTATTAAATTAATTAATTCATCTAGGAAGAATAATTCTGATTTTGATCAAAAATATTCCGATGATAACCAGCACTTCTTTCATGGTTTTGCTTGGTATGCAACTTATATAAAAGCAATAGAAAATACCAGTCTATGGATAAAAGATTTAAACAATAAAAACCAATTAACTGAATATGAATTAGAGATTGCTAAGATTGGAATTGGAGAATTTTGTTTGCAAATCCTACATGGAATTCCTATGAGTCAAAGCGAAACCATAAGACCTCACGAAATTAAAATAAATCCTAAATTATTAGAGGAATTTGGAAAAGCATCAGAAAATATTATTAGTTCAAGCTCCTCAGATGCAAAACAAAATTTAAGTAAAATTATTTGTGACAATTACAGTAATGGAATCTCTCCTAATCTTGGTTTAGATGAAACTTATCAACAAATTAAAAATCAATTTGCCAGGTTTACTGATGAGAAAATTGTTCCAAATTCTCACAAATGGCATCTAAATAATGAACTGATTCCAATAGAAATTATAAAAGAAATGTCAGAGCTTGGTGTTTTTGGCCTAACAATTCCTGAAAAATACGGTGGTTTAGGTCTAAATAAAATGGCTATGTGTATAGTATCAGAAGAATTGTCTCGAGGATGGATTGGAACAGGATCTTTAGGAACAAGATCAGAAATCGCAGCAGAATTAATATTAACTGGAGGGACAGAAGATCAAAAAAATAAATTTTTACCTTTAATTGCTTCTGGTGAAATTTTACCTACTGCTGTTTTTTCAGAACCAGATATTGGTTCTGATCTCGCTCATTTAAAGGCTAGAGCTGAGTTAGAAGGAAATTGTTATAAAGTTTATGGCAATAAAACTTGGATAACTCATGGTTCAAGAGCAAATTTGATGACAATGCTTATTAGAACAAATCAAAAAATTAAAGATCATAACGGTTTATCAGTATTATTAGCTGAGAAAAACAGTGGATCAGAAGATAATCCATTTCCGAACGAAAATATTAAAGGGGGAGAAATAGAAGTCATTGGTTACAGGGGTATGAAAGAATATGATATTGCTTTTGATGGTTTTGAAGTGCCCGCTGAAAATCTTCTTGGATTAAAAGAAGGTCAAGGATTTAGACAGCTTATGTCAACATTTGAATCTGCAAGAATTCAAACAGCCGCAAGAGCACTTGGAGTATCACAAAATGCGTGTGATCTAGCAATAAAATATTCTCAAGAAAGAATTCAATTCGGAAAGGAACTCATAAACTTTTCAAGAATTAATGAAAAAATTGCAAGCATGTTTGCTGAGACTATGATTGCAAGGCAGCTAACTCTTTATGCAGCTAGAATAAAAGATACCGGACAAAGATGTGATATGGAAGCTGGAATGGCAAAACTTTTAGCAGCGAGAACTGCTTGGGCTTCTGCAGATAGCGCCCTTCAAATACATGGTGGTATTGGTTTTGCCACTGAAACACCTATAAGTAGAGTACTCGCCGATGCAAGAATATTAAGTATTTTTGAAGGAACAGCAGAAATTCAAGCTCAAGTTATAGCTAAAAGGCTGTTCGAAAGCGATAATAGATAACCCTTAATTATTATCAAAAAATGATTTATTATATATCTCACATGAAAGGTAAAAATATGTTGAAAAATAATTTTGTTATAGTTTTCTTAATCTCCTTTTTTCTTTTAAATACTTCAATATTTGCGGCAGAATATCGTATTGGCCTTTCTATGCATGATGTTGAAAGAAGAATCGAAGGCGGTCCCGCTTTATCTATAGAAAAAGTATTTGATAGACCTAATTGGTGGCATAAATATGCAGGTAACCCTCATCTTGGAGCTCAGATTAGTCTAGCTAACCATACTCATTTGTTTTATGCCGGCTCTACCTGGAATCTTTTCCAAATAAATAAATTTTCTGGTGAACTAGCTTTTGGAGCAGCCATTCACACTGGAAATGAAGAAATTAGGGAAGGTGAATTGGGTTATGGATGTAAAATTAATTTTCGAGAGATGATAGCTTTTGGTTACGATATTAATGATACAAAGAAAATACAGATTAGTGCTCAACACATGTCAAACGGTAGTTTGTGTGACCCTAACCAAGGACTTACAAGTGTTGGATTAAGGTTTGCTTGGAAACTTAATTAATGGTCAAACTGACAAAAATCTACACTAGAACAGGTGATAAAGGTGAAACTAGTCTTGGCGATGGAACAAGAACATCTAAAGATCATATTCGTGTAGATACATACGGTACTATAGATGAAGCGAATTCTATTATAGGTATTGCTAGGACTAAAACTAAAAAAGCAGAACTAATCTTATTAGATAATATTCTTGCAACAATTCAAAATGAATTATTTGATTTAGGAGCTGAAATATCAATTCCTAACTCAAAAGAAAATGATTCATTTATACAAAATACTAAAATAACTGAAAAACAAATAACAAGAATTGAAAATGAAATTGATCAACTTAATATAAATCTTGAAGATTTAGACTCATTTATCTTACCTGGAGGAACGGCTATTTCATCTTATTTGCATTTAGCTAGAACAGTTTTGAGAAAAGCAGAAAGGTTAATGGTAAATCTTAATTCACAAGAAAATATTAATGTTTCTGAAACAGCTCTTAAATATATAAACAGACTTTCAGATTTAATGTTTGTCGCAGCAAGATATGCCAATCAAGTGGATATTGGGGGTACTGGTGATGTATTATGGAAGCCAGGTCAAACTAGAAATTAGTAAAAATTAGAATCAAATCTTTTTTAGTGAGTTATTGACACTAATTGTTTGTAGTTCTAATTTTCCGTTAATTTCTTTTAGTTTTTGGAGAATATAATGAAAGTAATAGTCCCTATAAAAAGAGTAGTAGATTATAATGTGAAGATTAGAGTAAAATCTGATCAATCGGGTGTAGAGCTTGACAATATTAAAATGTCTATGAATCCATTTGATGAAATTGCTGTTGAAGAAGCTATTAGATTAAAAGAAGCAGGAACAGTCACAGAAATTATTGCTCTCTCAATAGGTCCACAACAGGCACAAGAAACAATCAGAACAGCATTAGCAATGGGTGCAGATAGAGGAATTCTTGTCAAATCAGATGAAAATGTTTCACCTTTAAATGTTGCAAAAATTATAAAAGTTATAGCCGAGGAAGAAAACCCTGATTTAATTATTCTTGGAAAACAGGCCATTGATGACGACTCTAATCAGACAGGTCAGATGCTATCAGCTCTTCTCGGCTGGTCTCAAGGAACATTCGCTTCTGAGATAAAAATTGATGGTCAAAGTGTTTTAGTAACAAGAGAAGTTGATGGAGGATTACAAACCATAAAACTTAATTTACCTTCAATCATTACTACAGATCTACGATTAAATGAACCAAGATATGCATCTCTTCCAAATATTATGAAGGCGAAGAAAAAGGAAATTACTGAAAAAACTCCTGAAGATTATAATATCGCGATGAAGTCGGATTTAGAAATATTAAAAGTCTCAGAACCAGCTCAAAGAGAAGCAGGTGTCAAAGTAGAAACAGTAGAAGAATTAGTTGATAAACTTAAGAATGAAGCAGGAGTTATATAATGGCTACTTTATTAATTGCAGAACATGATAATCAAAACCTAGGTGATTCAGTTAGTAAAGCTGCTAGCGCAGCAAAGCTTATTGGTGAAGATATTGATGTTCTTGTCGCTGGAAAAGATTGTTCAAATGTTGCGGAAGCAGCTGCAAAAATAGATGGTATAAGTAAAGTTTTAATATGTGACAATGAAATTTATGAAAAACATTTAGCAGAATCTTATTCTCAATTAATTATTTCTCTTTCTGAGAATTATAAAACTTTCATAGCTCCGGCAACCACAACTAGTAAAAACTTTATGCCAAGGGTAGCTGCTTTATTGGATGTTCCACAAGTTTCAGACATTATTTCTGTAATAGATGAACAAACATTCGAACACCCTATTTATGCTGGAAATGCTATAGAGACTGTAAAAATCTCTTCTGAAAAAAAAGTTATTACCGTTAGATCTACTGCTTTTCAGGCATCTGGTGAACAAGATTCCGTAAACATTGAAAGCATCGAAGCCAGTGAAGAGTCAGTTCTTTCCGAATATGTATCTGAAGAACTTACGGAATCCGATAGACCTGAACTTACATCGGCTAAAATTATTATTTCTGGTGGAAGAGGTATGCAATCTGGTGAAAATTTTGTTCTTCTTGAGGCTATTGCTGATAAACTTGGCGCCGCAGTTGGTGCTTCTCGTGCAGCTGTAGATGCTGGATTTGTTCCGAATGACTATCAAGTTGGACAAACAGGAAAAGTAGTTGCTCCTGAACTTTATATTGCCGTTGGAATTTCTGGGGCCATACAACACCTAGCCGGCATGAAGGATTCTAAAGTTATAGTTGCAATTAATAAAGATGAGGAAGCTCCTATCTTCCAAGTTGCGGATTATGGTTTGGTTGCCGATTTATTTAAAGCTATACCAGATCTTGAAAAGGCCTTGGGCTAAGTATTATTTAATTTTAAATTAGTTAAGTAATCCACTACCTCGTGAGAATCCCATTCCAGCGGACCATTAAATCTTCCTATTTCTTTTCCTTTTTTATTAACTACTAAAGTAATTGGTAAGCCTTTGGCATTAATTTGTTGGCCTATTTGTGTTGTTGGATCATGAAAATTTTTTATACTCTTTATTCCAATTTCATCTAAAAAATTTGCAATCTTTGAATATGATGTCCTTTCTATAGCTACTATAATGACCTGAAAAGTATCATCACCAATTTTTCTCTGTAAATTATCAAGTGAAGGCATTTCAGCTCTACATGGTAGACACCAAGTGGCCCAAAAATTTATCAAGATAATCTTTCCACTAAAATCGGATATGTTATACTTTAAGCCTTCTGAATCAAAGAATTCAACTTTATTTAGATTTGATAATTGATCTGGCTCAGAAAGTTTAAAATTTTTATTGCCTTGGAAAGTAAATGCAAAATAGATAAAGGCTGAAAGAATTATAAATAAGAAAATTAATTTCTTTTTTGACTTAATCATGACAGTTCTATAGAGAGATTTTTTTTAAATGAAAAGTAATAATAATGAAAAAAGAAGAAAAAAATAAAATGTGGGGTGGCAGATTTGTGTCTGGTCAAGACCAAATCATGCAAGAAATAAATTCATCAATAAATTTTGATTCACGATTATACCAAGAAGATATAGATGCTTCTATTGCGCACGCCAAAATGTTATCTACGAAAAACATTATTACAAAAACAGATTCTCGAAAAATAATATCTGGCTTAAAGAAAATAAAAAATGAATTTAAAAATGGTACTTTTAAGATTGATAAAGGTTTAGAAGATATTCATATGAACATTGAGGCCAGTTTACAAAAACAGATTGGCACTGTTGCAAAAAAATTGCACACAGGAAGATCAAGAAATGACCAAATAGCGACTGATATGAGACTTTATATGAGAAAGAATTGCCTATTCATAATTAAGTTAATAAGTAAATTACAAGCTGAATTAAGCAGAAAAGCTTTAAAATATTTTGATTTGATTATGCCGGGTTACACTCATATGCAAATTGCACAACCTATTACATTAGGACATCATTTATTGGCATATACAGAAATGCTAGAAAGAGACAAAAATAGATTTAAAGATGCATTAAAAAGGATAAATGAAAATCCGCTTGGTGCAGCTGCATTAGCAGGTACTTCTTTTCCAATTGATAGAAATATGACTACGAAGGCATTAGGTTTTAATAAAATAATGGAAAATTCTATAGATGCGGTTTCTGCAAGAGATTTTATAATAGAACCACTGGCCGCAGCATCAATTCTAGCTACTCATCTTTCGAGATTTTCTGAAGAAATAGTTTTTTGGGTTTCCGAAGGTTTTGACTTTATAGATTTACCAGACCAACTTGCAACAGGTTCTTCTATAATGCCACAAAAAAAGAATCCTGATATTGCTGAACTTGTAAGAGGTAAAAATGGAAGAATTATAGGGTCATTAATGTCAATTCTTGTTGTTATGAAAGGATTACCACTAGCATATTCTAAAGATTTACAAGAGGATAAAGAATTAACATTTGATGCTTTAGATAATATTATAATTTCTTTAAAGGCAATGGGGTTAATTGTAAAAAACCTAAAACCAAAAAAAGAAAATTTAAAAATTGCTGCCGAAAAGAGATTTTCAACAGCTACAGACCTAGCAGATTGGCTAGTGTCAAATATTGATATGCCTTTTAGACAGGCACATGAAATAACCGGAAATATTGTAAAATATTGCGAGGAAAAGAAAATTAATTTATCCGATTTGAAACTTGCTGAACTTAAAAAGTTTAACAAGAAAATTAATAAAAGCATTTTTAATGTCCTAAAAGTGGAGAATTCTGTAAAGCAAAAAAAATCAGCTGGAAGCACTTCACCTATAATGGTAAAAAAATCAGCAACAAAATGGATAAAAAAATTACAAAATGAAAAAAATTAATTTTATAGCACTCTTATTAATAATTCTTCTCGTAAGTTGTGGAAGAAAAGGCGATTTATTGCCCCCACCGGAAGTTAATTCTTTTTCCTTACAAATATTTTATAAAGGAAGTTAACTATGTACTCTTATATTAATAATAATCTCCATTGTGAGAATGTTAATATTTCAGAATTATATAATGAAATTGGTTCATCGTTTTACTGTTATTCTTCAGAAATATTAGAAAATCAATTCACTGTGATTAGTGATGCCTTTAAAGGTAAAGATTGTACAGTTTGTTATTCCTTAAAAGCCAATTCAAATCAGTCAATTATAAGAACATTTTCTCTAATGGGATCTGGAGCAGATGTTGTTTCTTTAGGAGAACTTAAAAGAGCTTTAAAAGAAAATATCCCAACTGATAAAATTGTTTTCTCTGGTGTTGGAAAAACAACTGAAGAAATAGATTATGCTATTAATCAAGAAATTATGATGATTAATGTAGAGTCTATTCCTGAACTTAAAAAAATTTCAGAAAGAGCTTCTTACTTAAATAAAGTTGCGCCAATTTCTATTAGAATTAATCCAGACATTATTGCAGGTGATAATGAAAAAATATCCACAGGGAAAAAACAAGATAAATTTGGGATAAATATTGAAGAATCTCTAAATGCTTATGAACTCGCTAACTCTCTTAATAACATTAAAATTAAAGGAATAGATATTCATATAGGTAGTCAAATTAATTCATTGGACCCTTTCGAAAAAGCTTTTGATAATTTGGTTGAAATTATTCAAAATTTAGAAAGTAAAAACATAAATATTGATATTATCGATGTTGGTGGGGGCATTGGAGTAAATTATAACAATGATAAGATAATAAATATCAATGATTATGCAAAATTAATTAACAAAAAATTTGATCGCCTAAATAAAAAGATTGTTTTAGAGCCCGGAAGGTTTTTAACAGCAGAATCTGGAATCTTAGTTACTAAAGTTCTTTATATTAAGAAAACTGAATCAAAAAACTTTTTAATAGTAGATGCTGCTATGAATGACTTCATTAGACCTTCTTTATATGGCGCATTGCATAATATTATTCCTTTAGTAGAAGATACAACAAATAAAAAAGGCGAAATCTTTGATGTGGTTGGTCCTGTATGTGAAACTGGTGATTATTTTGTAAAAGATTACAAAATATCAAATGTTAAAGAAGGCGATCTTTTGGCAATTACATATGTGGGTGCATATGGATCTGTTTTGTCGTCTAATTATAACTCTAGAGAATCATTACCTGAAATCCTTATTAAAGGCTCTGAGTATTCAGTAATAAGAAATAGAATTAATATAAGTAATTTAATTGGAAAAGATGAGATAGCAAAATGGCTATAGTCATGGCAGAATTTCTACTTGGATTTTGTTTGATTGTTCAGGATAATTAGTAAAAGTATATGAAAATTCGAATCTTTCATTTTGTAAGAAATATCTATCAGTGAAGTTAATAATTTCTTGCCTAAGAACACTACCATTTTTACCAACCATTTTAATAACAATATTAGGTACAATTCTTTTATAAGGGGTTTGATTAATAAGAGATCCCGAAATCTGTAAAGCTTGTTTATCATCAATTATTGTTGATTTTGTATTCAAATTATAAATGTCTATACCCCTTATATTTAAAGAAGGATCAACAATTTCTAAGACTGGTTTTACGAAAGGAAAAACATCTAGTATTAATAGTCTGTTATACCAAACTCCTGCTAAACAAGATAAAATTATTAATAAAGAAATTAATGAATAGACACTACTCCCTTCAGACTTATCTTCGGAAACTGGTACAGGAAGAGGATGATCAGGAGCTTTATTTTTATTTAAATTTTCTTTATTCAAATCTCCTTGTGATTGGATAGGCTCATAAAGACGAGGAATTTCAATAGCTTTGCCAGATGAGTTAGCTGTCCATATAAAATAACATCTTGAACATTTAACTTTTCTATTTTTTTCACCAAATTTCTTAGAACTCGCTGAAAAACTTGTACTGCATGCTGGACATTGAATTATCATTTTCTTTTACTGTATTCTTAAAGGATCATTTTGAAATAATATAGGCATTCCCTTTAGGCCCATCAGTTAAAACTATTAAGTCACCCTCTTTGGAAGCCTTAA
>JAZAJI010000059.1:0-6550 GCA_036230365.1 Pseudomonadota bacterium | reverse complement strand
TTGCTTTATTTTATTTAAGGGGGGTAGCTCCTGATACAGTGAAAACTAGTGATATTTATAAAGGTGTAATACCTTTTATAGTAATACAAATATTAATGTTGATACTTTTATCTTTATTTCCTGCAATAGCAACTTGGCTTCCAAATTTAATATTTGGTTAATAATTTCTTGGAAATCCTTTAGGAACCTTCTTCCCGGCTTGCCCTCTTTTTCCTACCCAATTAGTAATATTCTCAAAAAATCTATTTCTTCCATTTTTATCAATAATATTAAGACCATCATCGATATTAAAGCTTATAATTCCTGCTAAAAAACCTTCCTTATATCTTTGTAGCTTAACGCCCTTGCCTCTAGACATAACCGGTATTTCATCTATAGAATATATTACCATTTTCTTGTTTTCACCGATAACAGCGATATCTTTTCCTTTAATCTGCGAAGAAATCTTTGCCTTATCTCCCTCAGATAAATTTAAGACTTGTTTTCCAGATTTCCTATTTGATAAAATATCATTATGAGAAACAACAAAACCATTTCCTAACTTTGATGCGATTAAAATACTTTTATGTTTATCGAAAGGGTGAATAGAGACTATTTCTGCCCCATCCTCTAAATCAATCATTAACTTCAAAGGATCGCCAAATCCTCTTCCAGATGGTAACATGGCTACCTCAATGGTAAAAAACTTTCCATTTGAAGATAAAAGTAGAATTTTATTATTACTCATTGTAGAGAACATCAGAGAAAGATCATCGCCATCCTTAAATTTAATATCACTTGCAATATGATCTTTTCCTTTTAATGCCTTTATCCAACCCTCTTTTGAAAAAACAACAGTGACCTCTTCTGCTGGGACAGAAAAGTCATAATCATAGTCTTTTATATCAATATCATTACTAATCTTTGTTAGTCTTTTTCCTATTTCAGTTTTTTTAGAAAAACTTTTTTTAATATCTTTAATTTCTTTAGAAATTTCTTTCCATTGAAGATCTTCTGACTTTATTAATTTGCTTAATAATGACTTACTTTTTTTTAGATGATCGTATTCTTCTTTTATTTTAATTTCTTCTAATCTCCTTAAGGATCTTAGTCTCATATTTAATATTGAATTCGCTTGATTTTCTGTTAGATCAAATTTCTTAATCAATTTCTTCTTAGGTTCATCTTCTTCTCTAATAATTTTTATTACTGCATCAATATTCAAATAAACAATCAAATAACCACTTAGAAGCTCCAACCTATTCTTTATTTCCCTTAATCTAAAATTTGACCTTTTAATTAGAACATCTCTTCTATGATCAATCCAAGAAATTAATAGGTCTCTTAGATTGTGCACTTTTGGAATATTATTGTTAATGGCATTCAAATTAACCGAAAATCTTGATTCTAAATCAGACATACTAAATAAAGCTTCCATTAAATGATCTGGGTCTACATCTCTATTTTTAGGAATTAAAACTATTCTGATTTTTTCATCAGATTCATCACGGATATCGTCAAGAATAGGTATTTTCTTATCAATTACTAATTGAGCAATTTTTTCTATTAATTTTCCTTTATTAACTAAGTATGGAATCTCAGAAATTACAATCTTCCAAACACCTCTTTTTTCTTTTTCTACCGACCATATTGCTCTAGTCCTAATATTACCTTTACCTTTTTTATAAATATCTAACATAGTCTCTTTTGATTCAATTATCTCACCCCCAGTAGGGAAATCTGGCCCGGGAATAAACTCTAATAATTTATCAAAATGTGCATTTCTATATTTTATGAGATGTAATGAAGCATTACATAATTCTTCTACATTATGAGGCGGAATTGAAGTTGCCATTCCTACTGCTATCCCAGAAGAGCCATTGGCTAAAAGATTAGGAAAATTCGATGGCAGAACTATTGGCTCTTTATCCACCTCATCATATGTTAATCTAAAATCTACACATTCTTCATCAATACCATTTAATAAAAGTTCTGAAATTTCTGTAAGCTTTGATTCTGTATATCTCATGGCAGCAGCGTTATCACCATCAATATTACCAAAATTTCCTTGCCCATTAATTAATGGCCATCTAACCGAAAAATCTTGAGCCAATCTAACTAAAGTGTCGTAAATTGCTTGATCTCCATGAGGATGAAACCTGCCCATAACCTCACCAACTATTCTTGCAGATTTTTTAAAAGAAGAATTTGGTGATAGATTTAATTGCCGCATTGCATAAAGAAGTCTTCTGTGAACAGGTTTAAGCCCATCTCTGACATCAGGAAGTGCTCTGTCCATTATTGTAGTTAAAGCATAAGATAAGTATCGCTCTTCAAGGGCGTCAATTAATTCAATGTCTTCATATTGATCAATAAGATTCATTTTATTCTCAAAATTTTATACATAGATTCCTAAGTTTTTAGAAAATCTATTATTTTTTTTCTGGAAGAAGGCATGTTTTTATTTAAATCTGAATAAACTAATTTATTTAAAAAGTATCCCGTAAGGTTCAAACCATCAATAATATCATCGTTATTTTTGATTACTATTTCATTTTTTAAAAGAAACTTTGGCAATTTTAAAAGTTTCTTTGACCACTTTTTTCCCGCCTCAGAGTTAACGGCTCTTCCAGATTTTGGAGAAACCCATTCTAGTGAATCTTTTTTACCACTTAACGCACATTCCGTTAGATCAATTCCATAACCTAAATGATCAAGATAATTAAATTCAAATATAACAATATCCTTTATCCAATTGTTATTATTACTAAAATTTTCTATTAAGGCATCAAATTCATTATAGATTAAATTACAAGGCTCTCTTTCAGGATGCAAATCAAGGTGAGAACATATAAGACTTATTCCTGTTAGATATAATGGATTATTCATAATTATATTGGCTCTTGATTTATTTAATTCAGTGCTAAAAAAACCTAAATGTTCTGAAAGTCTTGCCCTCCAAGAAAGATTTAACTTATTTCCTGTTAGATTAACTCCAAAACCTCCCTTATTTTTTTGCACCCTAACAAGCCCACTATAAATTCCATTTTCTTCAGTTAAAACTTTCATTATCATAGAGTTGTCGTTAAATTTCTTGGTATTGAGAACTATACCTATATCCTGCCAATTCATGACTACCCTTCTCTATTAATATCCAAACCAATTCTCTTGTAATATTCTGGATCTTTATCCCAATTCTTATCAATTTTTACTTCCAAATTTAAATATATTTTTTTATCAAATATTTTTTCCATATCTTTTCTTGATGCAGTGCCAATTTCCTTAATTTTAGAACCATTTTTTCCAAGAATTATTCCTTTATGATTCTTCTTTTTTACATAAATAGTTTGGTCAATTTTTAATAACTTTTTCTTATCAGACCAAGATTCAGTTTTTACTATAGAGTTATAAGGAACTTCATCGTGTACAAATTGGAAAACTTTCTCTCTAGTTATTTCTTCACAAATAATTGCGCTTTGTAAATCCGTATATTGATCGTCAGGATAAAGCCATCCTTCAATATTTGCAAAGGAGCTAGTAAATTTTAATAATTCAGAAATCCCTTCATTATTTTTTGCAGAGACCATATATGTTTTTCTAAACGAATAATAAGAATTAAGCTCTTTAGATTTTTTTAAAAGAACTCTTTTATCCAAAAGATCAATTTTATTTAAAATCAAAAAAGTATTTTTTTTAAAATTTTTAAAATAATGTAATACCTGCTTTTCAAAAATATTTAATTTCTTAGAAGCATCTATAATAAAATAAACCAAATCAGCATTAGCTAAATTAGAGAAAGCATTTTCTACCATAGCCTTTTCAAAATTTGTCTTTGCATCAAACAAACCCGGCGTGTCAATGAAAATCATTTGAACATTATTGTTATTAAATATACCTCGAAGCCCTGAACGCGTTGTTTGTATCTTGTGGCTAACTATAGAAATTTTTTCACCAAGTACAGTATTTAAAAATGTAGATTTACCTGAATTACTTGGTCCTACTATACTTATAACAATGTTAAATTTTTTTTTAGTCTTCAATATTAAACTCGTTTAAGAAATTTTCAGCAGCATTTAATTCCGCCTCTTTAATAGAACTTCCTAAGCCTAAAACTCTTTCAAAACTTTCAACTTTAAGCTCAACTGTAAATAATGGATTATGATCTTCTCCATCCTTAGAAATTAAGACATATTTTGGCTCTAAATTTTTTTTAGAATGCAGATACTCTTGTAAAATATTTTTAGGGCTGACATTAGCTTTAACCAGTTTTTTGTCAGTAAGAAAATCTTTCCATAAATTTAATATTAAATTTTGTGCAGAAACATATCCACCATCAATAAATACGGCACCAATTATAGCCTCTACAGTATTAGCTAAAACAGAATCACTTAATTCTTCTTTTCTTTTTTTTTCTGAATTTCCTAATTTAAGAAAATTTATTAATCCTATATTCTTAGCAATATCTGCACATTTCTTATTTTCTATAAGAAATCTATACTTATTTGTAAGAAAACCTTCTCTTTCGTTGTTAAAATTTTTAAATAAGTAATCAGATATAACTAATCCGAGAACTCTATCGCCAAGAAATTCCAGTCTTTCTTGATTGGTGTTATTTTGATTTTTAAAGCTTGAATGAGTTAAAGATTCTTTTAAAAGCTTAATGTCATTGAATTTATAATCAATAATTTTTTCTAATTCTTCATTGTTCAATTTTTATTCTTTCTTTTTAAGAAATTTTCATAAATATACTTTTCCATCGTATATTGGATTCGCAATTTTTTTTGCCAAATTTTTTCCAATCCCATGAAAAAAATTTAATTTCAGCCTTTCCAACAAGATTATCATGCGGAACAAATCCTACTCTTTTTAAAAATCTACTATCTTGTGAATTATCTCTATTATCTCCCATCATAAAATAATGGTCTTTAGGGACTCTATAGATAGCTGTATTATCCTGAGGAAGATTTTCGTAAGTATCTAGGACCTCATAAGATTTTCCATTTGGTAAGATTTCTTTATAAATCTTTGAACTCTGATCAATGCATCATAATGAAGTATTGTTTGAATTTTTATATCTATTGATATTATATGTGCCCATTAACTTATAATTAAGCATCTTACCGTTTAACAAAATTTTTCCATCAATTATTTGAATACTGTCCCCTGGTAAACCTATAACTCTTTTTACATAATCAGTTTTATTGTCTGTAGGTAATTTGAAAATAACTACATCACCTCTCTCAGGAATAGAAGAAAAAATTCTATCAGGAATTAACGGTATACTAAAAGGTAAAGAATGCTTAGAGTAACCATACTTCCACTTTGATCCAAAAATATAATCACCTACATTAAGTGTATTAATCATTGATCCTGTTGGTATATTGTAGCTTGTGAAAATAAATGACCTAAATATTAAGGCTAAAATAATTATTCCCAATAGTGAGAGAAAAAAATTTTCTTTCTTTTCTTTTTTATCCATAATCAAAACCTAAATAATTAGACAAACTCATAACTTAATCATTATCCTTTATAGCCTCAATTATAACAATTGCCTGTGCCCAGGGATAATCATCAGTTATTGTAAGATTAATTAAAGCTTTATGTTTATTTGGTATAATCTTATTTAACCTTTCTTTTGCTCCTCCAGCTAAAAGAATTGAAGGTTTTCCAAACTTATTATTAATGATGCCAATATCTTTAAAGAACACTCCATTGCTCAGCCCTGTTCCAAGAGCTTTTGTTGTTGCTTCTTTTGCTGCAAATCTTTTTGCATAAGATTCAACACTTTTTTTTCTACTCTCAGATTTTAATATTTCATCATCCGTAAAAACTCTTTTAGTAAACCTTTCTCCAAATCTAATTAAAGTTTTCTCTATTCTATCAATATTTATTAAATCGTTTCCTAAACCTATTATCAAAAAAAACTCCTATTGTACCTTTCTATCGCAAATTTCTTTCATTCTTATAATAGAATTATCTAACCCTTCAAATATTGATTGGGCAATTAAAAAGAATCCTATATTTACCTCCTGAATACATTGGATTTCTGTAATTTTTTTAGTCGTTTCATAGTCTAATCCATGACCTAAATGTACTTCTAATCCTGAATCAAACGCATATTCACATATTTGTTTCAAGTTAAGAAATTCTATTTCGGATTTAGTTTTATCTTCATAGAAAAGTTTACAAAAACTTCCAACATGGAATTCTACGCAGTCAACATTACAGTCAATTGCGGCTTCAACCTGATTTTTGATAGGCTCTATAAAAAAAGAGGTTCTTATTCCTTTATCCTTGAGCTTATAATTAATTGTTTTAAGGTAATTCTTATTACCTATTATATTGAGACCACCT
Source organism: Pseudomonadota bacterium (assembly GCA_036230365.1). Lineage (GTDB taxonomy): Bacteria > Pseudomonadota > Alphaproteobacteria > MED-G09 > MED-G09 > AG-430-B22. Next base: position 217 of record JAZAJI010000059.1, on the reverse strand, counting down.
TCAGTTGTTAATTCTTCACGTTTTTCAGGAACTATACAACATGAGAAAGGGTTGGTTTTAAGCGCGATGTTTAACATTTCTTCACTTCCAGCCATCTCAAGATTTAACTTTCCAGGAAAATTTTTTACTATCTCTTTTATATCTTGATCTTTGATATGTCTTCTGTCCTCTCTTAAATGGGCAGTTATTGAATCTGCGCCAGATTGAAGAGCTATTT
>JAZAJI010000058.1:0-12063 GCA_036230365.1 Pseudomonadota bacterium | reverse complement strand
CAAGCCTTCCAGCAATATTTATAGGTAAAACCAACATCATAAACCAAAATAAAAACATCGGTCTTCCAAGTTTATACTTTTCTGTAAACCAATCAGAACCTAATCCACCTATTAAATTACCAATAACGCCAAAAACAATTACTATATAACCTGTATATTGAGCTATTTCTGCTCTATCAAAACCTCTTTCCTTAACATACCAAACTTGATCATATACAGCGGCCCCTAGAACAAAATGAAATACTACACCTCCATAAATACATAAAGTTAATGCTGGCGAACTCTTTAAAGCATTAAAAAGCTCTTTTGCAATAGTTTTTAACTCAGCTTTTTGTTTAACCTCTCCTTCATTATATTTTCTTGGTGTATCCTTAATAAAGTACATTATTGCCGCTAAAATGACTCCAATTGCCCCAAGAATGTAAAAACACATCCTCCACCCAATTAAAGGTCCAAGAAAACCTGCAATAACCAAACTTAAGCCACCCCCAATTGGAATACCTAAGTAATATGCACCTGAAACAAATCCCATTTTTTCTTTAGGAAACCGATCTGCAAGAATTGATAGAGATGTTGGAGTTAGAATTGACTCCCCTACTCCGATAAACATTCTTGGAATTAATAATCCAATAAAGTTTTTAGCTAATCCTGAAAGTGAAGTTAAGATACTCCACAAAGCAACGCCAAAAGCAATTAGTTTTGGTCTATTGAATCTATCAGCTAAGAAACCCATAAAAATTCCCATTATTGAATAAAAGAAAAGAAAACCAAAACCAGTAAGAAGTCCAAACTCAGTGTTGCTAAGATTTAGATCTGGAATTATAAAATTCGCAAAACTAGCTAATAGCTGTCTATCTACAAAATTCATAATATTTAGCAATATTAGGAAAAATAAGAATATATAATTTGATTTATTATCTGTTTCTTTCATTTGATTTTTGTTAATTAATTATTATTAATAATACTTTGAGGAAATTTTAATGAGAAATCTTTTAGTTTTAATTTGTATTTTTGCATCACCAATTAATTTACTAGCAGAAAATAGTGATATTGTATGTCTTAAAACTAATAAAATTAAATCAATTAAATTTGAGAAATAAGTATTAGTTTTTGAAACAACTAAAAAAGATAAATTTAATATTTCATGTAAAGGTGCTGGCACTTTAACCTTCGAAAGCCCTATAATAATTGAACCACAAAAAATGGGTTTTAAGATTTGTTCTAATGATGTTTTGCAATTAAGAAACAAAACATGCTTTATAGATAAAATAGAGCCTGTAAAGAAAGATGAAGAAGTAAATTCCTAGTTACAAGTTTTAGATATTCCTTTTTTTATTTAGTAAATTTTAGTTATTATTACCATTTTCAAATAATAAATTAAGATCTTTATCGTTGTCTGAGGCAAGAACTTTGTCTATCCATTGATGAAAATGTTGGTTACCCTGTTCATTACGGCCAAACAAAATATGGTCAAGACCACCCTCTTTCAATGCTGGTTGAGCAGAACTTCCCATCGCATAATCTTCTTGCATAACAACTTTTTGGAAAAAATCAAATTGCTCCTCAGCTGCTTTAGGGTCAATAGGAGGTTTTTCCATAATATAATATTGAGTAGTTATACTCTCTTCAACTGATTCACCTGGAAGGATTTGCGATATCATTACCCCTCGACCACCAGCATCAAAAGATGCAATAGAAGTTGTAGGAAATACGGTCCAAACTCCATATGTAAGTGTCTCTGTATCCCATTCATTTTCTGGTTTATCAATTAAATTAGCCATATAACCTAAAGTTTCTGTTGCAGCATGTCCTTTTTCGGTTGCTGGTGATTTAATATGCTGATGAGGTCCCCATGAATAGTAAATTCCTTGATTAGTGGCATCAACACCAAAAGTGTCACGATGTAAAACTGGGACATGATAATATTCAAGATAACCATCATACGCTATTTTCCAATTTGGCCCAGAAAATTTACGCTTTGAGATATAAACCCAATCAGAAAAAGAAAATGTATCAAGCATTTGATCATAGCCTGATAAAAAAGTTGGTATATTAACTTTAGAATTTGGATTTAATATTGCCCATATTAATCCAGCTGATTCATAGACTGGGAGCGATATCAATCCATAATCATTTTTATCTATATTTCCAAAATCTTTTTCTGCGCTAACCGCCATTAAATTACCAACATTAGAGAAGCTCCAACCATGGTAAGGGCAAGTAAACTGTTTTCTATTTCCGCTTTCTTCTTTTGTAAGGCATGCGCCACGATGGGAACATGCATTAATCATAGCATGAGCAGTACCATCTTTGGCTCTACTAACTATCAATGACATGCCTGCAATAGATAAGGTTTTAAAATCACCCGGTTTTGAAATTTCGCAAGAAGGGCCTAATATAATAGGAACTCTTTTTATGAGTTTTTCTACTTCAGTTTTAAAACGATTTGAATCTGTGTAATGAGTTGCGGGTAACCGCATAACTTTGCTAGCTTGTTTAATAGTGCCTGCTTTTGCATGCTCTATTACATCACGCGCTATAGGAATTAATAATTCTCTTGTCATTAATTTTCCCCCGAAAATTATTTAATAATAAGATACAATAATATTTATATAAGAATCAAACTTTACTGAATTAACTCAACATTAGATATAACTAAAGAATCATTTGCTTGTGTTCTTAATTTTAACAAAAGACTTATTAAAATTGATTCATCTTTATTTAAAACTTTTGTAATTTTACCAGTTACACTTATTATATCATCAACAAATACATTTCCATTTAGCCTATTTTTAATGCTTAAAATTCTACTTTTAGGAAAGTTATAAGTAATTGCATTAATAATATAAGAAATATTTGCCGGCCCCTGATTAATACATTTATTTCCTAATCCAATTTCTTTAACCGCTTCGCTATCAAAATGTATTGGATTTGGATCATTCAATATTTTTGACCATGCATTTAAATTCTCTTGTCTAACTTGATAAGTCCATTCGTTTATTTTTTGACCAGCTTTATATTTCATAGAACTTAATTAGGTAAAATCCATTTGTAATCAATTTCAGAAATCACCCTATTTTCAGATGTTATTTCTATTTTAAAATTCATAATATCAATATTTCCAACTTTTTTTGATACCTTGCTTTCAAATGATTCTATAAAACCATTAACCTTATAACTCTTATCTAATTTAAAGTTCTCTAGTAAATTGAAATTACATTCGCCTAACATTGGTCCCTTTTGAACATCATAATTTAGTAATTTAAATAATTCATCAAGAGTATAACCTATGCTATTTAGCGCTATCATTGAAAAAATGGGATGGCCTAAATCTTTATCTATTAATTCTTTGCCATCTTCTAAACCGGTAGAAGACATTATTAAATCATTCATTTCTTTATTCAAAAAAAAGGAACCGCCTGGAAATCTGTGATTTATTAAATCTTTATTTAACAACTAAGATTCCTGAGCTGTTGGTCTAACAACAATTTCATTAAGAGATACGCCTGGATCTTGCTCTAAAGCATAAATTATTGTATCTGCAATTCTTTCTGGAGGTTGAATAACTTCTATTAGATCGCCCCAAGTTTTTGAAATAACTTCTAACATTTGCTCATCTTTAATAGTTGACCCTAATTCCGTTTGAAATGCGCCTGGATAGATACATGTTATCTGTAATTTGCCTGAACTTTCCATTCTTAATCCTTCAGAAATTGCTCTTACGGCAAATTTTGTTGCTGAATAAACTGAGCTTCCGGGCATAACTCTTTTACCTGCAACAGAAGATATATTTACTATCTGTCCAGAACCTCTTTCAATCATATGTGAGTAAACTGAATTGATGGCGTATAAAACACCCTTGATATTAATATCAATCATCTCATCCCATTCATCTGTTCTTCCTCTTTCAATTAAAGAAAGAGGCATAATCCCTGCATTATTAATTAATGAATCTACTTTACCAAACTTTTCAATTCCATAAGCAGCAAGCGCATCAACATCGTCTTTAATTGAGATATCTGTAGGTTTATAAATAGCATTATCACTACCGAGATTATCACAAATTTCTTTTAAATTACTTTCTCTTCTTGCGCCAAGAATGACTTTTGCGCCTTTAGCAACGCACTTTTCAGCCGTTACTTTACCGAATCCAGAACTAGCACCTGTAATTAAAATTACTTTATCTTTAATGTTTTGCATAATAATCCTCTTTTTGAAATGGTGATCCGGGCAGGATTCGAACCTGCGACCTACAGATTAGAAATCTGTTGCTCTATCCAGCTGAGCTACCGGACCATTAATTTTCATTGCCTACCACTTGCCAAGTATGAACCAGACATTTCCATGAGCCATCAGCTTGACGCTTTAAAAAATCAAGATAATCACTTGTGGTAATATTTTTTTGAAGAGCTCCCTCAGAAGCTACTTTATCTGCATTATTTTTAAAAGTTAAATATACTGTTTGCCTGCTTCTTACAATAGCAATATCTCCTATAACTTCTATATCATAATCGCCATCTTCAATTTTATAAGTAGCTGAATCAAAAACAGGTCCAAGAAAATTTCTATAATTATCACTTCCTGATATTACCGGACCACCCGGAGGAATTAGAGTAATATTTTTATCTAATGAATCTATATATCCATCTATATTGCTGCTCTCAACAGCATCATGCCAGCTTTTATATAGATCTATAATAGCTATTCTATCATTATCTAAATTGCTATCCTCTGCATGTAAATTTATGCTAAAAATTGCAATTGATATGGTAAAAATTAAAAGGCTTAGTTTTCTTGTATATTTTTTTAACATATTACTTTCTATTATAATTTCTTAACAAAATCATCAACATTTAACCTCTTTGCAGATGGTACTTTCTTTTTAGTCGAACCCATATATAGGTAACCAACTACAACATCATCCTTTTTTAACTTTAATAATTTATTAATATTATCATTAAAGGCTAAGTGACCGGTTCTCCAAATACTATAATAACCATAAAAAGATGCAGCTAGCATTATATTCTGAGCCGCAGCACCTGCTGATAATATTTGTTCTATTTTAGGAATGTTCAATTTTTTTTTGATAGTTGCTACCACTATTATTATTAGTGGAGCTCTAAAAGGTGCATTTTTTACTTTTTGAATAACAGTATCATTTGGATTTTTTAAAATTTTCTTAGTTGCTTTTACAAAAATTTTACTAAGTAAATTTCTTTTGTTTCCCGAAACCTCTATAAATTTCCAAGGCGTTAAAGAGCCATGATCAGGCGCCCTTAAAGCTGCTTTATAGATATTTTTTAGCTCTTTTTGCGTTGGCATAGGACTTTCCATCAAAGGAATAGATTTTCTATTAAGAATTGTTTTAAGAGCAGTCATAATCTTAAATTTTAATGTGTCCAGGGTTCTTTTCTATCATTTGAAAAGTTATCTGCATAAGATTTAGGCTTTATCTTTCTTTGGGCTGGTTCAGTCACTACAAAATCAATATTATTTTTTGTTGCAAAATCAACAGCATTTTTTTTATTTTTGAATTTAATTTTAACTTTATCTTGAGTGTTATTAGATGATATCCAAAGCATTTTGTTTTCAATTTCAGGCTTATCATCCTTCTCAAACTCTAAAAGCCAAAAATCTAATTTTGCTGATTGAGTAGCAGATTTTGAAGGTTGATAGATTCTAGCTTTCATTAATTTTCTAGCCAACTACCGTGTGCTCCAAAAGGTACTCTTTGAGGTAAGTAGATTTCTGCAACGGGTTTATCTGAAAAATTTTCTGCATCTATAATAATTAATTTTGATTTATCTTTTTCAAGATCATGTACAATTGACATAACATAACCATCTAATTCACTGTCTGATTTATTATTAGGCGCAAAAACTGGTTCGCCGCCAACTACATGATTACCTAAAAATTGATCCTCTCTAGATCCATCTTTTAAATTATATTTAAAAAGATTATTACCAAATGTTAAAGTTTCAGCCTTACTATTAATTTCCATGGCATAACCATATTTAGCCTTTAGACCAGTTTTTCTATCGTCAACTCGAGCAAAATCACAAGGTTTATCATCAATTTGCTCCTCTTTACATGTTTCTAAATCAAGATCTATAGTCCATTTCCAAAGTTTACCAGTCGTTTCATCACCGCCATATATTTCATCCATCCCACCAACCATAGCTTTATTTTGCCTGCAAACATGTATGATTATTTTATTATCCTCTTCGTAAGCATTCATAGGATGAAAAACAAAGCATGGATTGATATCTATCCACTTAATGTCATTATTATTTCCATTACGCGGCATTACGCCAAGTCTAGCGCCACACTCAGGCCTAAATCCAAATGGATCTGCTCCACCCATAGCTTGATCAATATCAAATACTAAAGGGAGGTCCATAAAAATTACATAATTTCTTGTAATATTCCAATCATGCATCATAACTGGCCTAGGAATATCTATCATTTCTGATTGGACTAATTCTCCTGAACTTGAAACTCTGTGATACATGAGATAAGGTTTTCCCATCATTTTATAGCCAAAAAATAAAAGTTCATTAGTTTCAGGGCAAACTCTTGGATGAGCTGTCATAGGTCCCTCAAGCTTTCCATCAAAATCATAATGACCTACTGTTTCAAGATTATCATCTATTATCCATGGGTGATGAGCCTCTTCTAGGGTTAATATTTTTCCTGCATGTCTTATTACATGAGTATTTGCAGGTGATGCTTTCATATCAAAGGATGATCCCATCATATCCATATCATCTTCATAATATGGTGTTTTTACATATCTATTTCTATAGGTTGCTTTTCCGTTTTCTAGATTTATTCCGTGAACCATACCATTACCAAAGAACCAATGATCGCTGTAACCCGACTGCGGATTCATGCCATTTCTAATATATAAACCATTTAATTCTTTTGGTATTTCTCCAACTATGTCAAGATTATCAGATGTCACTTCATTTTTTACCGGAGCCCAGTTCCCCTGGAGATGCCAATGTTTCTTTTTATCATAAACTTTTGGAGCTTCTTTTTTTGGTGTTACAAATTTCATTAATTTACCTAATAGTGGTGCAGGTAATTTAAACATCATTTTTGCTGCTAAAGATTGTAAACTCATTTGACCCCCTGAATAATATTATTTATGTATAACAAATAATAATAAAGAAGGGAAATAATATGAAGAAACCTATAACAATAGTTCTAATGCTATTATTTTGTTTTAATTCAGCTTTTTCAGCAATAACAACTAAGCCTATTTTAACCTTAGAAGTTGCTAATGAAATGGCAAAAGAATGTCTTAAATTAGCAAAAGATAATAATTGGAAGATTAATATAGCAATTTTTGAATCCCCAGGAGCTTTAAAGTTTTATGCTTCAATGGACGGAACTTACCCTGCTTCAGAAGAAATATCTCGACTTAAAGGAAAAACATCTGCCGGTTTACCCTTTACAACTAAAGAATTAGCTCAGATGGCATTTAATGGAGAAAATAAAAATGAAGGTCTAGCAACTATCCCAAGTATTGCTTTGCTTCCAGGGGGAGCCCCAATAATTCTTAATGATGGCACTCATATTGGCGGCGTAGGCGTTTCAGGAAGTAGTGGCGCTAATGATGAAAAATGTGCAAAAGAAGCTATAAAAAAAGGATTGAGCATTATTTATGGTTAATAAATTTCTAAATATAGTATTTTTTAATATTTTATTGGTATTGCCGGTTAAAGCTGAATTGTTAATTGTTAATGTTCAAACGGAAAATGGAAAAGGTCCAGTTATAATTGCTGCATATAATAATGAAAAAAAGGAGTTTTTTGGCAAAGGCAAACCTAATAAGAAGGGCAATCCTGATCATATATTTATAGGCAAAAGAAAATATATGGAGAACACTAAGTTAAGTTTTACTTTTGATATTCCCTTTGGTGAATATGCTTTTATTGCATTTCTAGATAGTGATAATAATGAAATGCTTAGCGCTAATTTTATTGGAATACCTAAGGAACCTTTTGGTTTTTCAAATAATGCTCGTGGAAAATTTGGCCCACCTAAATGGAGTGATGCTTTAATTAATTTTAATAAAAGCAATCAAAACATATCAATCAATTTGAAAGGTTTGTAATTATGGATATTGAAAATGACTTATTATGCTTTTTTAATTTTAGAAGCCCTTATGCTTATATAGGTATAAAAAAAGCGATAGATTTAGGTTTAAAACCTGTTTTTCTACCTTTTTGCTATGTTCCAAAAGAAATTTTAGAGGCCGTAACTTTAAATAACCCCTATAAAAAGGATTATTTATTGGAGGATTGCAAAAGATTATTTGATGAAGAAAAAATTAATTTAGTTGATGAAATTCCGGCTGACTGCAATTGGCCAAAAGTTCATGCTGCATGGCATATTATCAACGAAAATAACTTAGATTTAGGCCTAACTTTTATGCTAAAGGCATTTGAATCAAGGTTCCAAAAAGGCTTAAATATAGGCGACAAAGATACAATTATTACAATTTGTAATGATATTGGATTTGATTCTGAACTAGCAATAAATGCTATGGAAGATGTAGAAATTGATAATTATTTGAAATCATTAACAAAAATTATGAGAGAACTTAAAGTATTTGGTGTGCCAACCCTAGTATATAAAAGAGAAAGATTCTGGGGCCAAGATAGGATTCCATACTTAAAATCTTTAATTTAAATTATATATAGTTAAACTTATAAGTTATATTATTATTATAAGTAGTTGATTATATTATTTATTAATAATTTCTTTAATTTCTGAAAATACTAATGGCGACTTTTTAAATTTAATAAATTTGGCTTCATCATCTAAGAGTAATTTACTGGCTTTCCTTGATTTTTCGTTATTGGATAGATTTTTTAAAACTTCCCAAGATTCCCAATACAACTCAGCTATACCATCATAATCATTTGGTAAATTATCATTTGGAACTCTGGCTATTCTAGAGTCATTTAAAAAATCAAAACTTTGACAGTGTAATTGTTCATATCTGATAATATTTAAATCTTCAGAAACGCTTTTAACCAAGGGCGCATGTTTGTTATGCCAATAATCATGAAATTCATCTCTAGTTAGGTGATCTAATCTAGTTAAACAAAATGATAGCTTAATCATTAATTTTAACTCTTTTTAAATGATAATCATCGCCTGGTTTAAAATTATCATGCGCCCTTTTCCATCTGGCAAACTCACCTAAAATGTGGTTTGGGTCACCATGTAATTCTGTAAAAACACCATTAAATTCTCTAGTATCAACATAAGCAGCATCCACGCCATCAGCATATAATCTACAAGCTAAAGAAAAGCCATGGCTAAGTAATTTATCTAATTCAGCATCAAAATCTGAGACTAAAACACCAATATGATGATAACCTTCTTCTCCTTTATTATACATATCACGATAAATAGAAGGTGTTTCATCATGTTGTTGAATAAATTGAATCATCATATCCCCTACATAACCAAATGCATATGACACATCTGCTTCTTGGGTGGTTTCCCTATAAGTAAAAGTATCGCATTTATGATGAGGAGAAAAAACAAAAGGCCCTGCTCCAAATATTTTATTCCATTTTTTTGCAGCCTCTTCTAAATCATTAACTAAATAGGCTTGTTGAAAAATAGGATATTTTTCTAATAACATCACAACTCCCTTAATTATTTTTTAGAATTTATAAAAACTTCTTTTTCATGCTTAATAGATAAATCTATAATATACCTCCAAAGACTTTCAACTATATCTTCAGAAACATTATTCTCTGCCGCCATAGCTCTTACGCGGTTTATTATAAATTCAATTCTATCTTCATCTATGATTTTATTTATATCATCCTTAATAAAAGCCGCTTGCTCTATAAAATTAAATCTTTTTTTAAATAAAAGCAGTAACTCTTCATCAAGAAGGTCAATCTCTTTTCTTAAATCATCCATATTGTCAAAATTCATAATGATCTCAAAATAACAATAACAAATAATTAATTTAAATTTATTCTAGATTAACCTTTATCTTTTTCTTCTTTTTCTTCGTCAGATTTATTATCGTGAGATTGACTTTCTGAAGCTTTAGCATGAGCCTCAGCATTTCCACAATGCGCATAAATATTAGTCGAAAAAGACATTACTAAAGTTAAAATAAAAATTGCTAATAATTTTTTCATAGTTTTCCTCATTTAATTATTTGATCATATACTAACTTATTATTATAAATCTAGCTGTTATTTAATCTTCCATTCATCTCCAGAAGTAATTCTTTTACTTTTTTTAAATTTTGGTTGTCTGCCATTCAAAAAATCATCAAAAACATCAGCATTAAATTCCTTTTCACTATTAACCATTCCCCATGCTTCTATTTCAAACTCCAAGCCTGACCTATAATCTGTTTCCCAAACTTTATTTATTGCTGTTTTTGTATATCCCCAAGCTACAGGAGCACATAATTTTAACCTTTCGCAAAGTTTATCAACTTCTTCATCAACTTCATCCAATGGTACCGCCTTAGTGATAGCTCCAATTTTTTCAGCTTCTTTTCCGCTTATCTCTATTCCCGTTAAAAGCAATTCTTTTGCCTTTCTCCAACCAACCATTCTAGGAAGTCTTTGAGATGCGCCCCATCCTGTATTTAGTCCTAATGTTACCTCGGGTTGACTAAACTTTGCATCATTTGACGCTATTACAAAATCACAAGCATGAAGATTTTCAAACCCTCCTCCCACAGCACCGCCTTTTGCAACTCCAATTACTGGTTTTTCCATAGTTTCTATATATCTAAATAAGTTATGCGCAACTTTACTAATATCTCTAAATTCAACAGGAGATAAGTTCCAATCAGCATTACCCACTTCACCAAAAACAACTGCACCCATATGAAAGCCATCTCCACCGGCTGAAATAATTATAACTGAAATATCCTTATCATTATTTGCATCAATAAGTGTTTCTTCCATCTCTACAAGAACTTCTAAAGTCATGCCATATTGTGGTTCATTAATCTTTATAATATTAGCCACTCCATTAACTTTTTTATAATCTATTGATTTTAAATTCATAACTACCCTCTTTATGTTTATTGATTTAATAATCTTGCATATCGTTAGACAATCAACAATCTTTTAGATAGTTTAAAATATAGTGATTATTAATTTTGAATTCCAAGGAGAATAAAATGACAGCAAGCGTCTTATTAGAAGGAAACTTAAAAGATGGGAATCTTGATGCCCTAAAAAAAATGGCTGAAGAAAAATATCCAGTTACAAGATCATATGATGGTTGTATAGGTATTAATCTTACAATTAATTTTGAAGATTCTAATAATTTTGTAATGACAGAAACTTGGGATTCTAAAGAGCATTATGAAAAATATTTACAATTTAGAATAGAGGATGGAACTGTTGCTGAGTTAACTGATTTGTGTGTTGAGGCGCCATCAATAAGAATTTTTGATATAACATCAATTTAAATTATGAATAGAAAATTAGATTTAAATATCGGTTGGTTAAAATATACAGAATATATGAATAGTTTCACAAACCCCGATTACAAATCTATGTTAAATAATATGAGACATCATTTAAAATATGAATGTCTTCAAGATAAAGAAATTTTTAATACTATCGTACCTAATCCAGAATACAAATTTTACGGCAGCTTTGATAACGCAAGCCTAAAGGGAATGGATGAGATTAAAGATTTTTATTATACTTTATGGGATTCTGAAAGCAGTCTTGTTGAACTACATATTAATCATTGTTCTCCGGGAGACTGGGGAGTAGCGTGTGATGGAGAGTGGTATCAACAAATACCTGGAAAACTCCTTATTGAACAAGGAAATGATAATATTGACAAAGATTCATTTTATATATCTCATGCAAACTTGTCTTGGTTTTTTCCTTTCGAAAAGGTAAATGGTAAAATGCTTTTAGTTGGAGAAATTTGCTATATAGACGAAATTGGTAGTTCGTTAACTAAATTAGATCCAAATCATGTATTAACTCTTAGTGAAGCTAAAAATAATTGGTTAACTGATTAATTTTTTAATTTTAG
>JAZAJI010000057.1:0-14989 GCA_036230365.1 Pseudomonadota bacterium | reverse complement strand
CCTAAATAGCCAATTAATAAAAATAGCAGAAATTATAAATATTGAAATAAGTGAGTATTTAATAGCAATTTTCACTTTAATTTTTTTCATTTTTTCAATTTTTTCCGGAAGCCTTGCTTTACAACCGCTTCACACAAAATCAAAAGGGAAGAATTCGAAAAAAGAAGAAATTATTAATGAACCAATAAAGGAAGCCCCTAAAGCTAGAATATTACGCCCAAAAAAGAAAAATACTGCCAAGGTTCCAGTAGAGAATGTTAAACCAAAGAAATCAAATATGGTTGGTAATTATGAAATGCCTTCTCTTGATCTTTTAAAAGAGGTTGATGAGAATGAACAAAATTATGTTCCTGATAATCTAATTGAAGAAAATAGAAATATTTTATCTAATGCCTTAAAACAATTTGGTGTCGAAGGGGAAATAGAAAACGTAAGGACTGGTCCAGTTGTTTCTATATACGAACTAAAGCCAGCTCCAGGTATTAAAACAAAAAGGGTAATAAGCTTAGCCCCAGAGATTGCTAGAGAAATGTCTGTTGCTTCTGTAAGAATTGCTGTTGTTCCAGGGAAAAATTTTATTGGGATTGAGCTACCAAATGACAATAGAAACACTGTTTATCTTAGAGAAATATTTGAATCCTCAAATTTCCAAGAAGAAAAAAGAGGTATACCCTTAAGTCTAGGAAAAGATATAGGCGGCTCACCAATAATTGCAGATTTATCACTTATGCCTCATTTGTTAATCTCGGGAACTACTGGCTCAGGAAAATCCGTTGGTATAAATGGAATGATCTTATCAATATTGTATAAGTTTAAACCCGAAGATTGCCGTTTAATAATGGTTGATCCCAAAATGCTAGAACTATCTGTTTATGATGGAATACCTCATCTACTTACTCCAGTGGTTACTAACCCCAAAAAAGCTGTTGTTGCTCTAAAGTGGGTTGTGCGAGAAATGGAGGAAAGGTATAAAAAAATGGCCATACTTTCTGTTAGAAACATGGCTGAATACAACAAAAAAGCTGAAGAATATAGTGCTCAAGATAAGACATTTAAAAGGAGAGTCCATACCGGATATGATGAGCAACAAGAACCTATTTATGAGGAGGAAGAAATTACTGCAGAAAAGATGCCTTTCATAGTAGTTGTAATTGATGAAATGGCAGATTTAATGCTTGTAGCAAGGAATGAAATTGAACATCTGGTTCAAAGGCTAGCTCAAATGGCAAGGGCAGCAGGTATACATGTGATCATGGCTACTCAAAGACCTTCAGTTGATGTTGTAACAGGAACAATAAAAGCTAATTTTCCTACAAGAATATCTTTTAGGGTTGCATCTATGATTGATAGCCGAACAATACTAAACGAAATGGGTGCAGAACAACTTTTAGGCAATGGAGACATGCTCTTTCTATCTGACGGCGGAAGAGTAACAAGAGTTCATGGTCCATTTGTTTCTGATTCCGAGGTTGAAAAGATTGTAACTCACATTCGAAAACAAGAAAACCCAGACTATATTGATGATATTGTTGAAGAAAATCTTGAAAATACTTCTGAAACAAATATTGAAAGTGATAGTGAAGATACTCTTTTTAATCAGGCTGTTGCAATTGTAACAAAAGATAAAAGGGTTTCTATCAGTTATGTACAAAGAAAATTACAAATAGGATATAATAGAGCTGCAAGAATTATTGAGGAAATGGAAGAAAGAGGAATTGTTTCTGCCCCTAACAATCAGGGGAAAAGAGAGCTGTTGAATGATATTGATTAATACTATTAAGATCAAAAATATTTTATTATTATTAATATTAGTTTACCCAAATATAATTTGGGCAATTGAAGAAGATAATAAATTTAATATAACTTCAAATAAGGAAACCTGGACAAAAGATACAAAGAATTACTTATCAAAATTAAGATCTGTATCAGGGGATTTTTCCCAAATAGATAATATTGGCATTGTATCAAAGGGAATTTTTTGGATTAGTAAATCTGGAGAAGTCGCTTTTTATTATAATTCTCCATCTGAAACAAGAATAATTTACAAAGAAGGTAACCTATATTTTAAAGAAAGCTTAACTAAAAATTATCAAAATTATAGAATAGAAAACAATCCTATTTCTTTATTTCTTAATAATGACGAGGATGTTGAAAAATATATAAATAAAGCCATTATTGATAATAATATTGGGAAATTTGAAGTTAGCCTAGATAGAAATAATGAGAGGAACTCTCTTATGGTAATTCTTGATTACCCATCTCCTAAACTAAGACAATGGAAATTTATAGACCAACAAAAAAAAGAAACTAATGTTTTCTTTTCCAATATCAGAAGTTTAGAAAATATCCCTGAAGAATATTTTAATACAAATTAATATTTCCAATATAGTTGCTAACCTATATAGGTTATTATTAAATAAACTTACAACATCAGTTATATCTGGGGATTTATAATTATGAGAAAAGAAAAATTAATAAATTTAAAAATTAAAACCTTTGTATTTTCACTTGGATTGATCATCTTGCTGTCTCCTTTAGTGCCAGTTAAATCTTTTGGCCAAACAGAAGAAATTACTTTTTCTGCTGTTCTTCCTGAAGGCTATATATCTAAAAAGGATTTATCAAAACTCTCTAAGTCAATAAATATTCCATTAGAAACAATTTCATACAGGTTAGAAGAGGGCGAAGAATTAGATTTCTCTGAATACGAAGCTACTGCAGATATAATAATAGCAAGAAATTATCAAATTGAAGAAGCTATATTTGAAGAAAAATTTACAGAACTAGACACCTCTTTAATCTCCAATAAAGGATTTATTAATCCACAATTTATTAATTCGGCTTATGATCAAGACAGAAAGTATTCTGTTCCAATAACCTGGGGCGGTATAGGAATATTATACAGGAAAGACAAATTTGATAAGCCTCCTGCAACATGGCGTTGGTTGTTAGATTCTGATAAGTATTCAGGCAGGGTAGCATTAATAGGCGATGGAAGAACATTAATACAAATTGCATTAAAATATATTGGCATATCAGCCAACACAAACGACCCGAGCTGGATTAATCAGGCTGAAGGACTATTAAAGAGACAAAAACCACATATAAAAAATTTCGGTAACGATGATGGCATTGCTTTAATACTTGCAGATGAAGTTGATTTAGCAATAGCAACAAATGAAGAGGCCATAGAAGTTATGAAAAACGATAAAAATATTGGCTTTTCTTTTCCTAGAGAGGGAAGTTTGATATGGCAAGACATAATATGCATCTCATCAAGTTCAAATAATTTAGAATCAGCTCATTATTTTATCAATGCTATTCTTGATGCAGAAATAGGAAAAAGTATTGCAGAAAATAATAATCTTGCTACGGCAAATATTATGTCTTACGAGCTTTTAAAAGATAGCATTAAAAAAGATGGTTCGATATATCCTGAGACCCAAATAATGGATAGATTTGAGGATACATCAATCATGCTTGATTTTGATTATGAGATGATGATTGATGAAATGTGGGATAATATCTTAGACTCATAAAAAATCCTCAAAATGAGATTAATAACCTGGAATATAAATTCAGTTCGCTTAAGGCTTAATACGGTTAAAAGGATAGTGAAAAAGTTTCAACCTGATGTTCTTTGTCTTCAGGAAACAAAATGTCCAGATGATCAATTCCCTCTTAAAGAGTTTGAAGATATGGGTTTTGCTTCAACAAAAATTTATGGCATGAAAGGGTATAATGGAGTTTCTATTTCTTCAAAATTACCTATAACATCAACTGAAAAGAAAAAGTTTTGCAGGAAAAACGATGCACGACATATTTCAGCTTATATAAATTGTGAAGGAAAAAAGATAAAGGTTCATAATTTTTATGTGCCTGCTGGCGGGGATGAGCCCGATGCCAAAGTTAATGAAAAATTTAAACATAAACTTGATTTCTTAAAAGAGGCAGCAAATTGGTTTACAAAAAAAAGAGCTAAGAATAAAGACTTAATAGTACTAGTTGGGGATTTGAATATTGCACCGCATGAATTGGATGTTTGGTCCCACAAACAATTAAGGAATATTGTTAGCCATACACAAATAGAAATTGATAAACTTTTAAAATTTCAAGACTCCTTCAAATTTATTGATGCAGTAAGATTTATACATGGGTATGACAAAAAGCTTTATAGTTGGTGGAGCTATAGGTCAAAGGATTGGAAAAAATCTAATAGGGGGAGAAGGCTGGATCACATATGGATAAGCAATAAACTTTTACCACATTTAAAAGATGTGTCTATAGAAGAAGAAATAAGAGGATGGAAGAGACCATCAGACCATGTGCCAATTATAGTTGATTTAGATTTATCTTAAAATTAAGAAATTTTTAAAATATAAGAATTATCTAAATTTTTGATTTTAAATTTATTTGCGCCAATATTACCTAGTTTTTTTCTTATTCTGTATATGTGAGTTTCAAGAGTTCTTGTTTGTATTCCCTCATCATATCCCCAAATATCTTTTAAAAGATTTTTTTGAAGAATCTTTGAATCTTTCTTATTCAACAAATGCCATAAAATTGAAGTTTCTTTTTCAGTAAGTTTTTCGGAATTATTTTTCATTGTTATTTTTCTTCCCGAAACATCAAGAGTAAATCCCTCAATCTCAATATTTGATAATTTATTAGAGTTTTCTCTAATAATTGAGTCTAAAATCTTAACAGTTGATGTGAAGTTCAGGGGAAGATCAATTATGCTTCTAGGTTTTATCTTCTTGTTATCTATAAAATTTTTATCTTTTTTCTCATCAATCAAAAGAATAAGATTTTGATCAATCTCTTCCCAGAGTGTACTTTCATTTATAATAATCTCATAAATGTCTTCCGACATCACGACAATTTCAAAATTTATATCATTTTTCTTAATATGATTTAAATCACTAGAATTGAATATATAAGTATTAAATTTTTTATGTAGTTTAAATGTTTCATCTAGTAAGGCGAGTAAATCATTATTATTGGAAACTATAGCTATATTAAACTTCTTACCCATAAGTTCTTTCTCCCATAATTGCTTGGCCTACCCTTATATGTGTAGCCCCAAGCATTATAGCTTTTTGGAAATCTCCACTCATCCCCATGCTTAATTTCTTTAAATTAATTTTCTGGGCCATTTGTTTTAGGAAAGCAAAATAAATTTCAGGATCTTCTGTTTTAGGAGGTATACACATCAGCCCTGAAATATTTATTTTATTATTGGTTTCTTTAATAAAATCATCAAAACTATCTAAAGAAACTCCACTCTTTTGCTTTTCGTTATCAAAATTAATCTGTACAAAAAATTCATTCATTCTTTTTATCTCTTTATTAAATTTTAAAATTTTTTCTACAAGACTCGTTCTATCAATTGTGTGTATTGAATTGAATATTTTTATTGCGGACTTAACCTTGTTTGTTTGTAAATGACCAATCATATGAAGTTCAGCATTTCTATATTCATCAAGTAAAGTTGGCCATTTTTCTTCAGCCTCTTGAACTCTATTTTCTCCAAAGAATAAATGTCCACTATCTAAAAGGGGTTTAATCATCTCAGAAGAAAATTGTTTTGTAACAACTATTAATTTAATATCTTCAGAATCTCTGCCACATTCATCTGCGGTTATCTCAATCTTTTCTTTTATAATTTTAAAATTTTTTATAACTTTTTTGCTGTTTTCCATTTAATTCAATTGCTTTAAAATTGTTATTTATTTTACTTGATAAAGTTATTATATTTTTAGTTTAGTTTAGCTTAAAATTTCTGATATTAAATAAATATATAAAAAAATTTTAACGGGAGATTAACTTGAAAACATACCCTAAGTATCTTTTGCTATTTTTCCTTATAGCATTAGTAATTGGATGTAGCTCCAAAAATGATAAGACTGTATCGGAAATTGAACAGTCTCAATATTCTATGGCTGTTAATGCATTTTTATGGAGAGCAACTTTAGATACTATAATGTTTATGCCAATTGATAAGAGCGATCCAATAGGTGGCATTATATCTACTAACTGGTATTCAGGACCTGGTATAGTTAATGAACGAACCAAAATATTTGTTTATATTAAAGATAGAAGGTTAAGGGCAGATGCATTAGAGGTTTCTGTTTTCAGGCAAACTAAATCAGGCAATGAGTGGAAAGATGCAGATGTAAATTCGGAAACTTCAAAATTAATAGAAAATTCTATTTTAACTAAAGCTAGGGAGCTAAGATTAGGAAGCAAGGCTTTAAACTAAGGGTTAAAATGGATTATCATCCAAAAAAATTAGAATCTTATTGGCAAAAAGCTTGGTCAGACAAACAAGTTTTCAAATCTAAACCTTCAGGAAGCGGTTTAGAGAAGAAATATATATTAGAAATGTTTCCCTATCCTTCGGGCAAAATACATATGGGGCATGTACGAAATTACACAATTGGAGATGTAATATCGAGATATAGAAAAACTAAAGGTGATAATATATTACACCCTATGGGGTGGGATGCATTTGGAATGCCAGCAGAAAACGCTGCTATGGAAAAAAAAATACACCCAAAAGAGTGGACCTATAAGAATATAAGCGATATGAGAGAGCAATTAAAATCTCTCGGCCTTGCAATAGACTGGGATAAAGAATTTGCTACATGTGATGATGAATACATAAAACATCAACAAAGTATTTTTTTAGATTTTCTTGAAAATAATTTAGCTTACAGAAAAGAAAGTGAAGTTAATTGGGATCCAGTAGATAATACTGTTTTAGCTAATGAACAAGTAATAAACGGTCTTGGTTGGAGATCAGGAGCTCCAGTAGAAAGAAGAAAGTTAACTCAATGGTTTTTGAAAATTTCTAATTTTTCTGATGACCTGCTTAACGGGCTAGATGATTTAAAACAATGGCCAGAAAAGGTCAAATTAATGCAAAAAAATTGGATAGGAAAATCTGAGGGCGTTGTTTTTAGTTTTGATATATTAGAAGAGTTTCATAAATTTTCGGATAAAATTGAAGTTTACACAACCAGACCAGATACTTTGTTCGGGGCAAGTTTTTGTGCTGTTGCACCAGACCATAAAATAGCAAATATTTTATCAAAAAGAAATAATGAAGCAGAAAATTTTATAAAAAAATGTCAAAAAATTGCATCTTCAGAAGAAGCAATTGAAAAAATTGAAAAAGAAGGTTTTGATACCGGCATAAAGGTTAAACATCCTTTTAACGATAGTGTTCTACCTGTTTATATAGCTAATTTTGTTTTATCTTCATATGGGCAAGGGGCCATATTTGGTTGTCCAGCTCATGATCAACGTGATTTAGAATTTGCAAGAAAATATAATCTTTCTGTCGTTCCTGTAGTCAGCCCAGATGGGGAGGAAATAATTATTAAAGATGAGGCGTATACTGGAGATGGAAAATTAATAAATTCTGAATTTTTAAACGGTTTGGATGTCATTAAAGCAAAGAGAAAATCCGTAGATAGGTTAATAAAAAATAATTCAGGTAAAGAAAAAACCAATTATAGGTTAAGAGATTGGGGAATATCTAGGCAAAGATATTGGGGTTGCCCAATTCCTATTGTTTATTGCGCTGATTGCGGTGTAGTGCCAGTTAAAAAAACCGACTTGCCTATAACCCTTCCTGAAGATGTTAAATTTGATGAACCTGGCAATCCACTAGAAAAAAACACTAATTGGAAAAAAACTAACTGCCCTAAGTGCCAAAAAGACGCCAAGAGAGAAACAGATACATTTGATACATTTATGGATTCTTCTTGGTATTTTGCAAGGTTTTGTGATCTTGATAAAAATAATCCTATTAATGAAAAGGAAGCAGAATACTGGTTGCCTGTTGATCAATATATAGGAGGAGTCGAGCACGCAATCTTGCATTTGCTTTATTCTAGGTTTTTCACGCGCGCATTAAAGATTTCCAACCACCTAAAGATAAAAGAACCCTTTTTAGGGATGTTTACACAAGGCATGGTCTGTCACGAAACCTACTCCACAGAAGATGGTTTATGGGTAGAGCCTAAATTAACAGCAAAAAGTAGCGAAAGCAGTAATATTCTAATACATAAAGAAACAGGTGACATTATCAGGGTTGGTCCGCCAGAGAAAATGTCTAAGTCAAAGAAAAATACAATAGACCCAGATGATATAATTCAAAAATACGGCGCAGATACTGCAAGATGGTTTGTTTTGTCCGATTCACCCCCGGATAGAGATATCTTCTGGACTGAATCAGGAATTGAATCTGCTCATAAATTTATAGGAAAAATATGGAGGATGTTACAAGAATATCAAATAATTTTAGACCCTGATAAAAGTTCTAATGACAAAAAAAAGGATAGCTACAAAAAACTCATCCATAAAACATTAGATGATGTTACTAAGAATTTAGAAGAAATGGCCTTTAATAAAGCTATAGCAAATTTATATTATTTTGTAGGAGAACTTTCTAAAGGTGAAACAAAGGAAAAAATATCAAAAAATGCAGCTAATGAAGCATTGGAATTCTTATTAATTATGCTTTCACCCTTTATTCCTCATTTGTCTGAAGAAGGATGGTCATATTTAGGAAAAAAGGGACTCGTTTGTGAACAAAATTGGCCAACAGTTGATAAATCAGCCATAAAAGAAAAAAGTGCAGAAATTATAATTCAAATTAATGGGAAGAAAAGAGGGATAGAATCTATGCCTCTGGATCTGGATGAAGATTCGGCAATAGCAATAGCTTTAGATAATAAAAAAATTAAAAGGGATCTAGATAACTATGAAGTTAAAAAGGTAATTTATGTTAAGGGGAGGAGTATAAATTTTGTCGTATAAAATACTAAAAATAAATTTATCATTGGTAATTATTTTAATTCTTACATCCTGTGGTTTTCAGCCTTTATATAAAGTTAATTCATTGTCAGGTTTTATAATTGAAGAACCAAAAAAATTAGATGAGAACGCCTATATAGTTTTTACGGAATTAGATAGAGCTTTTTATAAAAATGATAACGGTAATAATTATATAGTTAATTTTACGATTGATGAACAATTTGAAGATATTGATGTCAGGGAGGATGAAAAGGTTCTAAGAAAAAATATAGTAATGACTGTTAATTTTACAATCCAAGAGCAGGGTAAAAAAGAAATTTTATACTCGGGCGAATCTATCGTTTCATCTGCTTTTAATAGGGTTGCAGAGCCATATTCTAACTATGTCAGTGAAAATGATACTAAGGAAAGAATTGCCCTTTTATTAGCTCAAGATTTACAAAGACAGTTTATTTTATTTAAAAATAATCAACTAAAGACAAATGAAAGGTAAGTTTTCTGATATAGATAAGGTTTTTAATAACCCAGATGATTTTTTCGGAGTCCTATTTTATGGCCCTAATGAATATAAAATAGATTCAGCATATAATAATCTTTTTAATTCGTTTGAAAATAATTCAAAAATAACTTTTGAGGGACCAGAACTAACTGCGGATATTATATTAAATCAGCCTGAAACTTTTTATAATGATATAAATACTATTTCCTTCGAAAGTAAGAAAAAAATAATCAAAATAGATATGACTGAGACCGATAAAAGCGGTTGTCTCGGTGATTATATAATTAATCCAACAGAAAAAACTTTTATTGTTGTGAAGTCGGGAAAGATTGGTCCAAGCTCAACATTAAGAAAAGTCTTTGAGAGGGCTGACAATTTTATAGCTATTCCTTTTTACGAAAACTCCGAAAGAGATTCACATGAGTTTATAAAAAAGAGCCTTTTAGATAATGATTGCTCCATAACAAAAGAAGCAGAAAGCAAATTAATATCAATCTCCGGAAATGATAGCAAAATGCTAAATTTAAATCTTGATCTACTATACCTTTATTTACTTAAAGAGGATAAGAAAGAAATTAACATAGAGAATCTAGAAAAGGTTTTATTGTCTACTGAACCGGCAGAAGCTCAAAACTTTTGTAATTTTGTAGCACTTGGATTAACTGAAGATGCTTTTTCTTGCTTGAATCAACTTAGATTAAACGGGCAACAGCCTATTCAATTAATAAATAATTTATCACGGTTTTATCAAAGGATACATTTGGTAGCATTGGCTATAGAAAATGGCGAAAAAACAACCGAAGCAATGAAAAACCTCAAACCGCCAGTTTTTTTCAAAGAAAAGAGTAAATTTTTAAAGCAAACTCAGTTATGGGGAGCAGCAAAAACAGAAAGGGCGCTAGTGATATTAAATGAAGCAGAAAGGGAGGTTAAAAAATCCCCGGACTTAAGTAAAGCTATTGTTAATAATGTTGTTTTACGCTTATCAGTAGCGGCACAAAAATAATTATTTTTTTATTTTTTTAATTAATCCATTAAATTGGTCCAGGTTTTCATAGAAAAATTGGATCTTTCCTTTTTCGTTTTTATTATAGTCAATTTGTACCCTTAAACCCAATATATGGTTTAAATCTTTCTCTAGAGACAATATGTTGGGGTCCTTTAATGATTTTGTATTCCTCTTGTCTGTTTTCTGTTTTTTAATATATGAAATATAATTCTCAAGTTGACGGACGCTCATATTTTTTTTAATTGCGTATTTTGCAATGGCGTAAGAATTATCATGACCAACAAGTGCTCTAGCATGACCGGCCGATAATATCTTTTTTTGTACAAATTCTTGAACCTTATGCGGCAAAGTTAACAATCTAAGCGTATTAGCAATTTGTGGTCTAGATTTTCCTAAAACGGAGGCTAGCTCTTCTTGAGTATATTCATGTTCTTTTTGTAGTTTTGACATACCCATAGCTTCCTCAATAGGGTTTAGATCCTCCCTTTGCATATTTTCTATAAGCGCAACCTCCAGTATTTCTTTTTGGTTTAAGTCCTTTATAATTACTGGAACATTATGAAGTCCAGCCTTCTGAGATGCCCTCCATCTTCTTTCACCCGCAATAATTTGGTAGTGTTGCTTATCAATCTCTTTTACAAGAATTGGTAATATAAGACCTTTCTGCTTAATAGATTCTGCAAGCTCATTAATAGTGTCTTCATCAAAAAACTTTCTGGGCTGGTCTTTGTTTGGGTGCAAAAATTCAACCGGCACCTCGTTAATATTTGATAATGAGGTTGATGTAAATTCAGAATTTTTTAGTTCATTTTTATCTTTTGAGTCAACATCTCCAATAAGAGCTGCTAATCCTTTACCAAGACCTTTTTTTGGTTTTTCTGTCATCTTAATTTATTTTCCACCCCGCTTTATCCAAGACTTCTCTTGCTAAATTTATATAAGCTTCGCTACCTGCGCATTTATGGTCATATATTAAAGCTGGCATCCCATGTGACGGAGCTTCAGAAAGCCTAATATTTCTAGGAATTTTTGTGCTGTATACATCTTTTCCTAGATAAGATCTTACATCATCTTCAACCTGATTAGATAAGTTATTTCTTCCATCAAACATGGTAATGATAACCCCTTCAAGATCAAGGTCCGAATTAATGCTTTGTTTTATTTCATTTATAGTAGTTAAAAGTTGGCTTAAGCCCTCAAGAGCATAAAACTCAGCCTGCAAAGGAACCAATGCTCCCCCTGAAGCAACAAGGGCATTTAAGGTTAGAATGTTTAGAGATGGTGGACAGTCTAGAAGAATAAAATCATAATTATCTATAGTTTTAATTGCTCTTTTAAGTTTAAGGGCTCGTTCTGGGTCATTGGAAAATTCAATATCAACACCAAGAAGGTCTTCATTAGATGGAACAACATGAAGATTAGGTATATCGGTTTTTAACAAAACTTCACCAAGAGAAAATCTATTAATCAAAACATCATAAATTCCATGCTTTCTTTTATTTCTCTCAATTCCCATTCCTGTGGATAAATTACCTTGAGGATCCATGTCGATAAGTAAAACATTTGCTCCACAGGCCGCCATTGCTGTTCCTAAATTTATTGTTGTTGTCGTTTTCCCAACACCGCCCTTTTGGTTAATAACTGAATAAATTTTTTTCATAGTTTTATTTTTTAATAATATCCCTTACCAATAAAATTCGCGAACCTTTATTTGTTAAACTTTCGTAGGGTGTTAGATGAAAATTCCATCTTTTTTTTGCTTCCGCCACCTCATTCTCCCATGTTATTCCTTTGTGAAAGATTCCAATAGATCCTATTTCAAAATATTTGAAGCCTATTCTAATTAAGTCGTCTAAGCTTGACACCGCTCTAGATAAAATTACTGTTTCTTGGTTATTGACTCTTTCTATATCTTCGAACCTCTTATTAAAAATATTAACATCAATACCTATTTTTTCTGCGGTATCTTTTAAAAATCTTGCTTTCTTTTTGTTTGATTCTATAAGAGTTGCGTCCAAATTATTATTAATTAATTTAACAACAATCCCGGGAAAGCCGGCCCCAGATCCAATATCTAGAAAGGAATTAAATTCATTAGGAATAATATCTACTACTTGAGCACTATCGATAATGTGCCTATTCCAGATGGTGTCTTCTGTATTTTTACTGATTAAATTAATACTGGTATTGTTTTTAATAACCTCATAGCAATACTCTTCAAGTTTTTTCTTAATCGAGCTTGAAAAAGCTATTTCTTTGATCAGCATGCCGCCATCAGTCATCAATTTATGCTCGGATTATTTCTAATGTGAGCTAGTATTAAACCAATCGCTGAAGGCGTAATCCCGTCAATTCTTTGTGCTTGGCCAAGAGTCGCAGGTTTAATTTCTGTCAGTTTATCTTTATGTTCGTTTGAAAGCCCCTTAATTGAGTTATAGTTAATTTTTGGACTAAGAATTTTTGACTCTTCTTTTCTAAAGTTTTCAATTTCTTTCTTTTGTCTTTCTAAATATCGTCCATAAATTGTTTCAGCTGAAATTGTTTTTTTTGTTTGGGCGTCAGTATTTTTTAGTTCTGGCCAAATTTTTTCAAGGTGTGAAAATTTAATTTCATTATATCCAAGTAAATCGTAGGCCGATCTGGCTTTTCCGTCCAAATTGATTTTCAGCCCATTTTGTCTTGCTCTGTTTGGGGTAATTTTTAGCTCATTTAGGGTATTTCTTATTTCTTCCATTTTTTTCTTCTTTAGATTCCAGAGCTTTTTTCTTCTTTCCCCCACAATCTCCAAAGATAATCCAATATCAGTTAATCTTTGGTCTGCATTATCAGCTCTTAAACTTAACCTATATTCAGATCTTGAAGTAAACATTCGATATGGTTCTGTTACCCCTTTAGTAACAAGGTCATCAATCATTACACCTATATAACCATCAGCCCTATCAAATATATATTCAGTTTTACCTAGAGCTTTACGTGCTGCATTTAATCCAGCAACTAAACCCTGGGCCGCTGCTTCTTCGTATCCAGTAGTGCCGTTTATTTGTCCTGCCAGCCAAAGATCTGGTGCCTTTTTAACTCTAAGTGTATGGTCTAGCTCCCTTGGATCTACATAATCATATTCAATTGCATATCCATATTTTTCAATTATTACATTTTCTAATCCAGGAATTGTCTTGAGAAATTTTTTTTGTATTTCTTCTGGTAATGAGGTTGATATACCATTTGGATATATTAATTCACTATTAAGGCCTTCTGGTTCTAGAAAAATTTGGTGACTATTTTTAGAAGCAAATCTTTGAACCTTATCTTCGATTGAAGGACAATATCGTGGCCCTACACCCGAAATAAGCCCAGAATACATAGCTGATTCACTCAAATTTTCTCGGATAATATTGTGAGTTTCTTCAGTCGTTCTTGTTATATGACAATTTATCTGCTTATTGTTAATATCAGAACTTATATATGAAAATGGTTCAGGTATAGAATCAGGTTTTTGAATCTCTAGTTCAGAAAAATCTATGCTTGTTTTTAAGAGTCTAGCAGGGGTACCCGTTTTTAACCTTGATAATTTAATATTAAGTTCATGAAGTCTTTTAGACAAACCTGTAACAGGGGCTTCACCAATTCTTCCGCCTGGTGTTGTATTTTTACCACAAAATATAATGCCATTTAAAAAAGTTCCTGTTGTAAGAACAACAGAGGTGCCATAAAAGTTTTTTCCTTTTTTGTCCTTAACCCCTACAATATTTGTTTTTTTGTAAAGAAAATCCTCTACAAGGCCCTCTTTAACATAAAGATTTTCTTGGTTCAAAATTTCTTTCTGCATATAGTAAAGGTATAAATCTCGGTCAATTTGTGCCCGCGGCCCTTGAACTGCTGGACCTTTTCTTTTATTTAACACCCTAAATTGTATCCCAGATAAATCCGATATTCTTGCCATTAGGCCGTCTAGAGCATCTATTTCTCTTATCAAATGGCCCTTACCAATTCCTCCCATAGCCGGGTTGCAGGACATTGCACCTATAGTTTTAAGGGACCCAGTAATTAACAGGGTTTTAGCCCCTGATCTAGCAGAAACTGAAGCGGCTTCGCAACCCGCATGCCCGCCACCTATAACAATAACATCGTACTTATTCATACTAATAGTTTTAGGTTTTCTTAGAATTATTTTCAAGTAAATTGTTTCATGTGAAACATTTACTTTCCTATACAGAACTCATTGAAAATAATGTCCAGGATTTCTTCATTATTTGTTTCTTTGGAAATCATAGAAATCTCACTTATGGAGGATTTTAGGCACTCTGATGCAAGTGAGGGGTCTTTGAAATTAATTTCTTCTAAATAATATAACGAATTACAGACATGTCCATATACTCTTTGGGAGCTTATAACCTGACCCGCATATTGGTTTGATAGTTTTTTAATTTTTTTAGCAATTTTGCTGTTAAGCGCTTTTAATCCTATTTTATCTTTAAGTGATATTGTTATATTCGGTTTTTCTTTATGAGCTTTCTTAAGGTCACACTTATTAATTACAATTAAATCTTCTTTTTCTTTTGGAATATCTATTCCGTTGAAAGGGTGCTTAGTATTATTAGAGCCTATAAATATTCTTAGATCAGCTGTTTTAGATAGCTCTTTTGCCATCTTCTTTC
>JAZAJI010000056.1:0-3475 GCA_036230365.1 Pseudomonadota bacterium | reverse complement strand
TTAATTATAAAAAGGAAAATGTCTTAGAGTCTTTAAAAGAAAAATGTCCTAATGGAATAGATATTTACTTTGAGAATGTTGGAGGTGAAATTCTTGATTCAGCCTTAACATTAATGAATAACTTTGGAAGAATTCCAGTATGTGGTCTTATTTCAATGTACAATGATTGGGATAACCCAGGACCAAAAATGTTTAGAAACATTCTTATGAAGCGACTGACTGTTAAAGGTTTCTTAGTTTCGGATTACCTTGAAAGATATGCCGAAAGCCTTGATGCATTAGGTAATTGGATGGCAGAAGGTAAAATCCAATATAAGGTAGATGTCGTTAAAGGAATAGAAAACGCCCCAGAAACAGTTAATAAACTTTTTACTGGCGAAAATTCAGGAAAATTATTAATTCAGGTATCTGAAGAACCTAAAAATTAATAAACCTCAAATAATCCCGCGGCACCCATACCGCCGCCAATACACATTGTGACGACAACATTTTTTGCTTTTCGTCTTTTACCTTCAATAAGTATATGTCCAGCAAGTCTTGCTCCAGTCATCCCAAAAGGGTGGCCAATTGATATAGATCCACCGTTCACATTTAGTTTTTCATTATCTATACCAAGTTTGTCACGGCAATATAATGTTTGACTTGCAAAGGCTTCATTAAGTTCCCAAAGATCTATATCATCCAAGGTTAAGTTATTCTTTTCAAGAAGCTTAGGGATTGCATAAACTGGGCCAATACCCATTTCATCTGGTTCACAACCTGCAACAGCAAAACCTCTGAATGCTCCAAGTGGTTCAAGACCTTTCTTTTCTGCAAGTTTTGAATCCATTACAACTACAGAAGCTGCACCATCAGATAATTGTGAAGCATTTCCCGCAGTGATGAAATGTTCTTCACCCCTAACCGGCGGCAGTGAAGCAAGCCCATCTAAAGTTGTTTGAGGTCTATTACATTCATCTCTATCGACAGTATAGTCAACAATGGATTCTTCACCACTTTCTTTATCTATTACTTTCATTTTTGTTTCCATCGGAACAATTTCATCATCAAAGAAACCTGCATCTTGTGCGACAGCAGTTCTTTGTTGGCTTTGTAAAGAGTATTCGTCCTGACTTTCTCTGCTAATATCATATCTTTTAGCTACAATATCTGCTGTTTCTATCATAGGCATCCATAAGGCAGGATAAGATTCCATTAGTTTTTCTTCTGTTATATCTTTTAAATTTACTCCCTGCATTGATACCATGGATATAGACTCTACACCCGCACCAACAACTGCATCAGCACCTTCTGCAATAACTCTACCCGCTGCCATTGCAATAGTCTGAAGACCAGAAGAACAGAATCTGTTAACAGTTACTCCTGAAGTTGTTACAGGACATCCAGCCCAAATAGCAGCCAATCTACCTACATTTTGTCCAGTTGCACCTTCTGGCGTTCCGCAACCCATAATTACATCATCTACTTCAGCAGGCTCAAGGCCGGCTCTTTCGATTGAATGTTTAACAGCATGACCTGCCATTGCAGCTCCATGTGTCATATTAAAACCGCCTCTGCCAGATTTAGCTAATCCTGTTCTTGCTGTAGATACTATAACTGCTTCTTTTGTCATATTTTCCTCCTAAGGAAATAATATTATTAATATTTAAATTTATGATTTGTATTTTGAACAGAAAATTCTTTTTTTCAATATTTAATTGAATAAAACTCAACATTAATAATTTATTTCATTTGTAATTTGATAAATTAATAAAAACGGCTACTCTAAAAAATAAAATAATATAGATATTTTAGGAGAAAACATGAGTCATGTAGACTGTGAGATAAAAAGTGGGATAGGTATTGTTACTTTTACAAATCCCCCTAAAGGTTTTTTGACTAGCGATATGGTAGTAGATACTATTCCTATCTTAGATGAGTTAAGTAATAATGATGATGTTAAGGTTGTTATTTTTACAGGTGGATTACCTGATGTGTTTATCAGACATTTTTCAGTTGAAGAGATTATTGCTATGTCTGAAAATATTCGAGAAAGAAGAAAAGATGGGTTGCCCGAACCTAGGCATGCAAGAACTCCATTACGTCTTTTTTGGGAAAATATAGACAATTTTAGAAAACCAACTATTGCCGCAATTAATGGATTTTGCGGTGGTGGTGGTTGTGAGTTAGCTTTAGCTTGTGATATTCGCATAGCTCAAGAAGGAGATTACACTATTGGTCAGATGGAAATTTTAGTTGGCATATTGCCTGGTGCTGGCGGGACTACAAGGTTAGCAAGATTAGTTGGCGCAGGAAAAGCATTAGAGTGGGTATTACGAGGAAGAACTTTCTATCCACATGAAGCAAAAGAAGAGGGCTTAATCCATCATGTTGTAGATGGCGATGTTTTAGAAAAAGCAAAAGAGATTGCTAATGAGTTTATGGATAAGCCTACTGCAGCATTGCAAGCTATTAAACAGGTTATTAAATCAAGTTGGGGTAAAACAACTGCTGATGGCGTTGATGAAGAGGGTGATTTATTTACTAATTTGCTAGCTTCAGATGATCGGGCTATAGAAATGATGAAGGAATATATAAAAGATGGTCATAAACTAAAAAAATTTTAGACTATTTTTTTTAATGATTAGATATTAAAACCATTTTTATGGATGATAATTCAGATAAATTACTTAACTTATTAATTAAGCATAAAATTGAGATATTAAATGGTGAAATCGATGAAATTTTTTCACCTATTTCTATGAATATTGATTTAGGTAATTTAGATCTCAATAAAAATTTTGAAGATTACAAATTTGCGGACAAAATTTTGAAGAAGACAAATAAAGTTGTTTTTTTAACAACAACGATTTCTGATCAGGATAAAAATACATCAACCATAACAAGTATATGGTCAATCATTAAAGCGTCTTAAATGTTAAATAAGAAAATAACAAATTTGATTTTCCTAAACTTATTTTTAGTTTCTTGTGGCGGCGGCGGGTCTAATGGACCTGTCTCGCAAATGCCTACGGAAGCAGCACTAGAAAGCGAATCATCAAATAATTTATTTCCTATTATCGATATTAAAGAAATAGAAACACAAGAGTATTTTAATCAATGGGGTTTAGATTTTATTAATGCTTCAACCGCCTATGTAATAAATGGTACAGGGAAAGATGTAACAATAGCCATTGTTGATGAGGCCTTAGATTGGACTCACCACGAGTTTTTGAAAGAAAATATTCTTCACCCTGACAGCATATTAACTTATTCAGGTAATCGAGAGCCGACGCCATGGGAAAAATTTCATGGAACAGCAACTGCTTCAATTATTGCAGCTAGAAAGGATTTACAAGATATTCCAAGTAATATGCAAGGTGTTGCTTATGATGCGCAAATATTATTTATAGCTACGGAATTAGGCGATCCACCCGCTGATGGAGAATATGTGCCCACATCAATTGAAAAATATGACTGGAGTTACTATGATTCA
>JAZAJI010000055.1:0-5960 GCA_036230365.1 Pseudomonadota bacterium | reverse complement strand
AATGATATTCTTGAAGAAGGTGGATATATAGTTCGTCCATTTGATGCTGGTGCATTTGCATTTGCCACAATTCAGAAACGTCAACATTTCGGAATTTCTTTAGGATTTGAATTTTAATCTTAAGGATCTTTGATCAATTAAAAGGGCGCTTTTTGCGCCCTTTTTTTTAAAGTAAAATGATAAATATTTGAGTCCACATCTCAAGAGAATCAATTTAATTAATATCTATTACTTATATATAACATCATTGAAGGGGAGAGTTATGAAATATATAAAATTTTTATTGGTGGTATTGTTAATACCCAACACGCAATTATTTGCGCAATCTTCGGATCAGGAAACTTTTACTGGTATTGAAGAAATAATCGTAACAGCTCGTAAAAGGGAGGAACCCTTACAGGAAACTCCTGTGACAATAACAGCTTTAACTGATGCAAAGATTCAAAAACTTTATGCAACAGATTTGCAAGATTTAGGAATGTCTGTTCCTAATCTTCTTATTAATACGGCTGCGAGCGGAAGTTTTACAAATTCTGCAGCAGTTTTTATGAGAGGAATAGGTAATTCTGATATCGACTCAACAATTGATCCACCTATTGGAATATTTCTTGATGGTGTTTATGTGCCTAGATCAAGTAATAGTAACCTAGATTTATTTGATGTTGAACAGGTAGAAGTTTTAAGGGGCCCACAAGGTACTCTTTTTGGAAGAAATACAACGGCGGGTGCGATAGTAGTTCGTTCAAAAAGACCAACTGGCGAATTTGGAGCTAAAGCTCGATTAACTATGGGTGAATATGGCAGAAGAGATTTACGTGTTGCCGTTGAGTCTCCATTATCGGATACTGTGAATGCTAAAATTTCAATACTCCAGCAAAAAAGTGATGGATTCTTTAAAGCAAAATATCAGACTCATCCAGATTATTCAGTGCCAGCTCAAATGAGCTATGATTATCCTGGTGATTACGAAGATACAGGTGGCGATGATGTATTTTCAGTTAGACCGATGTTGGAATTTAATCCAAGTGAAACTTTTAAACTCACATTAATTGGAGAATATTCAAAAGATAGAAGCCAGCCTATTCCAGCTACGAATGCTTCTAAACCTAATCAAGTTCTAAGTAGAGTTTATGGTCGACCTGGAACTGGCTATCAGAGCAATGTTATATTAAACTTTGGTCCAGGATATATTCATGCTGATATCAAGGGATTAACTGCAGAAGCTATTTGGGAACTAGATGGCGGAACTTTAACTTCTATTACAAATTATAGAGAAACAGAATATCAGATGAGAGAGGAAATCGATTGGACAGATGCCCCAATGTTTGGCATTGTTCGAACAGAGCCTCATGAGCAAAAATCTACTGAGTTAAGATACACTACTGATGTTAGTGATAGATTGTCTTTAACTGCTGGTTTTTATTACTTTGAGCAAGAGTATACTCTAAGAAGAGATACTTATATTAATACATCCGGAGCATTCCTTGCTCACATTATTGGTGTGACATCTCAATCTCACGAACAGCAATCTTTATTTGCTGATTTGACTTACGCCATTAATGATCGATTAAATGTAAGCTTTGGAGGTCGATACACTAAAGAGGAAAAAAGCTTTATGCAAAAACCTTTCTCAGTTCCGAATAACGCTGCAGAAATTTATAAAGATGATGAATGGTCTAATTTTGGACCTAAGGTTGGTATTGATTATCAAATTGATGAAGACAAGATGATCTATGCTACCCTTGCTAGAGGTTTTAAAAGTGGCGGATTTAATGGTAGAGGAGGTACTCCAACTACATTAGGACCTTTCGATGAAGAAAGTGTGGATGCTCTTGAGATCGGATTAAAAGCTGATTGGGGTCCAACACTCAGAACAAATATAGCTTTTTATCTTATGAGATTCGAAGATCTTCAAAGAACAGTTATTAGACCATTAATTAATTGCGGCTGCCCAAATCCGCAAGAAACTATAACTGCTAATGCTGCTGAAGCTGAAATTAAAGGTATAGAAATTGAAATCGAATGGGTTCCAAGCGATAACTTTAATTTAGGTATTGCTCTAGCCTTTAATGATGCCGGATATGAAGAATATTTTGCTGATGTTTTTGGAACAGGCGCTCAAGATTATTCAGGTCTTCCATTGCAAAATGCTCCTGATATAACTGCCGCAGTTAATATGTCTTATAGTATTGATATGGCAAATGATGCGTCAACTGTGATAAATCTTGGATGGCAATACCATGACGATTTGAACGCAAGTGTTACTGGTTATGGACCAGCTGAGGTTGACGCCAGAGGCACACTTAATGCTAGTATCGATTATATACCGGCTCAAGGAAATTGGAGAATTTCTGCCTATGGAAAGAATTTAGCTGATGATATAGATAAATTAGCCACTACAAATGTTTCTGTATTGCTTGATCTTGCCTACTACAGCAAACCACGCGTTCTTGGTATTGAATTAGCTTGGGAATATTAAGAACTAAATATCAATAAAGCGGTCTTTCTTTGACCGCTTTATTTTAAATTTACGATGGTTATTTATTGATTTAAAATCTGAGAAATATTTCTTTTAGATTTTATTATTCTTACCTAATGTCTTAACTAACTTATCTAAAATCACCAAAAATTCTATTATGATATGAGCTACAATTTAGAAAGTCATTTTCATTTAGGTTATCTTCTTTCCTAAGATATATACTCTATTTGATGACAAATATTGAAAAATTGATAATCTATAAAAATAAATTGATTTTTAAATTCTGAGAAAAGTTTGTGAAAAAAATACGAATAGGAGGGGCAAGTGGTTTTTGGGGCGATGCGCCATTAGCAAGTGAACAATTAATTTCAAAAGGTAATATTGATTATTTAGTTTCAGATTATCTTGCAGAAATCACAATGTCTATCATGGCAAGAGCACGAGCAAAGGATGAAAAATTAGGATTTGCCGCAGACTTTATTAATGATTTAATTAAACCTAATTTATTAGAAATAGCTAATAAAGGTATAAAAATTATCTCTAATGCCGGAGGTGTGAATCCAATTGCATGCTCTAAGATACTTGAGGAGTTAATTTCTGAATCAGGTCTTGATTTAAAGGTTACAACAATTCTTGGTGATGATTTAATTAAGGAGATTGATGAACTTTCTAATCAAAATTATGCAGAAATGTACTCCAGAGAAGAATTTCCAGAAAAGGATAAAGTACTAAGTGTTAATGCGTATTTAGGAGCATTTCCTATTGCTGAGGCTCTTGCTGATGGTGCTGACATAATTATAACAGGAAGAAATGTCGATAGTGCTGTGACTCTTGGGGCATGTATTTATGAATTTGGATGGTCAAAAGATGATGTAAATCAATTAGCGGGAGGAAGTCTTGCTGGACATATTCTTGAATGTGGAACACAAACAACAGGTGGAAATTTTACAGATTGGAAAGAAACTATAGATAATTTGGCTGATATTGGATATCCAATTGCTGAAATATCTGAAGATGGTACATTTATTTGTTGCAAGCCTGATAATACTGGAGGACTTGTTAATAAAGGAACTGTTTCGGAACAAATGCTTTATGAAATAGGTGATCCACAGGCTTATATACTTCCAGATGTAATATGCGATTTTTCTGAAGTAGAGATTGAGAATATTGGTAAAGATCGGGTTTTAGTTAAGAAGGTAAAGGGTTACAAAGCTCCTGATCATTATAAAGTCAGTCTTACTTATAAGGAGGGTTTTCGAGGAGGCGTGATGCTTACATACTATGGAATTGAAGCGAATAAAAAAGCTGATAAATTTTCTAAAGTAGCATTTGAAAGAGCCAGACAAATTTTTAGAAAAAATAATATTGCCGATTTTACCGAAACCAGCGTTGAAATTATAGGAAATGAAAGTCAATATGGTGAACATAGTTTAATAGATGGGTCGAGAGAGGTTGTTGCAAAAATAGCAGCTAAGCATGATGATGCAGAAGGAATTAATATTCTTCTTCGGGAAATAACAGGCTTAGGATTATCGACACCGCCAGGACTTTCAGGTTTTGCTGGGACCCGGCCAAGACCTTCACCAGTTGTTAGGCTTTTTTCTTTCGCTATCCCAAAAGAAAAAGTCTCCATCAAAATTGTATCTAATGCGAATGAGAAAAACTTTATAGATCATATAGAAAAATCAATCGATACTAAGAATATAAAAAGACCTGAAGAACCGAAAATATCTGAAGGAGACAATAAAGAAATGACATCAGTTCCCTTAATTCAAGTGGCGTGGGGGAGAAGTGGTGATAAAGGAAATAAGGCTAATATAGGTATTATTGCTAGATCTGAGGTCTATTACCCTTATATCTGTCGAGCTCTGACAACAGATCTAATCCAGAATCGTTTTTCGCATTTCCTAGAAGGTGGGGTTGAGAGGTTCTTATTACCTGGATCTAACTCAATTAATTTTCTTCTCCATGATGTTCTAGGTGGAGGCGGAGTTGCAAGTCTAAGAAATGATCCGCAAGGAAAAGGTTATGCTCAATTAATTCTCGATACACCAATACCAATTGCAAAGGATTTATTATGACTGTTTTTGAATCAAAAATTAATACAAACTCTGAGGTCTATAATGTTAATCGCACTGAAATGCTTGATCTTATAGAGCAAATGAATTCTCTTTTAAAAAGAGCAGAAAATTTATCAGAGAAAAGAAAACCAAGATTTTTAGAAAGAAATCAATTAACACCTCGGGATCGTCTTATGCACCTACTAGATCCAGGAATGCCTTTTCTAGAATTAGCTAATATGGGTGGTTTCCTGAGAGATATTCCTGACAGGGAGAAAAGTGTTCCAGGGGCCAGTTTAATTTCTGGAATTGGTTTCATAAATGGCGTTAGATGTATGATTACGGTAGATGATAGCGGTATCAAGGCTGGAGCAATGACTGATGGATGGGGAGAGAAATTTACCCGTGCTCAAGATATTGCATTGCAACAAAAACTTCCGTTTGTGCATCTTGTAGAAAGTGCAGGAGCTGACCTTCCAAGATACCATGTTGAGCAATGGTTGAATTTTGGAAGATTGTTTGGGAATTTAGCCAAACTTAGTGCTGCAGGATTGCCCACTATTGCTGTATTGCATGGGGCGTCAACTGCAGGCGGTGCTTATATGCCTGGTCTAAGTGATTATGTTGTAGCTATTAAAGGAAGAGGAAGGGCTTTTTTAGCTGGCCCAGCTCTTTTAAAAGCGGCAACTGGTGAAGAAACAGATGAAGAAGAATTAGGGGGAGCAACTATGCATGCTTCAATTTCAGGTTTAGCCGAATATTTAGCTGAAGATGATTTATCCGGACTCCTTATAGCAAGAAATATTATTGATAGACTTGATTGGAACAAAAGATGTTCTGTAACTAAAAGTGAATCTTTCTCGGAACCTAAATATGATCCAGATGAAATTGCTGGAATAGTACCTCTTGATTACAGGAAATTTTATGATGTTAGAGAAGTTATAGCACGAATAGTAGATGGATCGGATTTTGATGATTTTAAACCTCTTTATGGTGAAACTACATTATGTATTCAGGGTAAAGTTCATGGAAATTCATGTGGAATATTGGCTAACAATGGCCCTATAGATAATTCGGGCGCAACCAAAGCAGCGCAATTCATGCAATTATGTGATCAAGCCGATATTCCTCTTGTTTTCTTTCAAAATATTACTGGATATATGGTTGGCAGTAAGTATGAACGAGGAGGTATGATTAAGCATGGTGCAAAAATGATACAAGCTGTTTCAAATGTAAGGGTTCCAAGAATTACATTTATGATAGGTGCAAGTTTTGGTGCAGGTAATTATGGAATGTCAGGTTACGGATATGATCCTGAATTTCTTTTTAGTTGGCCAAATATTCAGATAGGTGTCATGGGCGGGGAGCAAGCAGCTAAAACAATGACAATAGTTATGGAAGCGGCAGCAAAAAGGAGGAAA
>JAZAJI010000054.1:0-21099 GCA_036230365.1 Pseudomonadota bacterium | reverse complement strand
GGAAGATCAGTTATATCTTCGCCTTCAAGAATTATTGTACCGGAATCTGGCTTTATAAGACCTATAATTGTATAAAATAAAGTAGTTTTTCCAGAGCCATTGGGGCCAAGCAAACCTAGAGCTTCTCCACATTTAAGTTCAAAGCTTACCTCTCTAACCACTGGACGTCCGGAAAAAGATTTACTTATCTTATTTATCTTAAGACCTTCTTTTAAATCCTTAACTAAAGTAGGTTTGTCATTTTTATCAGTCATTTAATTATCAATTTCTTCCAAATTCTTTTCAACCAGAATACCTTTTACTTTTTCTTGATTTTCTTCATCATTAAGTATTTCTATTTTTCCAGTATTTATATCTAATATTAGTTTATTACCTTTAATCATGGAAAGTTGATTAGTAAGTGTAACATTTCCTGTTAAAATCATTTTCTTATCATTTACACTATAAGTAGCAAAATTTCCAGTCGCAGAAATAATGCCTCTATTCTCAATTACTATTTGTCCAGTTGCCTTTAATTCTTTAAAATCTTTTTGATTAAATCTTTCAACAAAAAATAATTCTATTTGATCAGCAGACATAAAAAATGGGCCTTGATTTATTGAAACATTTCCAGAAAATCCTATGACACTTGAATTTCTATCAAGAAACATATTGTCGGAGATAAGCTCATAGGGCGCTTCATTTGCTATAACAAAAGAGTTATTATTACTAGTACTAGCAAATGCTAAATTAATAGAAATAGAAATAAGACTCAA
Source organism: Pseudomonadota bacterium (assembly GCA_036230365.1). Taxonomy (GTDB): domain Bacteria; phylum Pseudomonadota; class Alphaproteobacteria; order MED-G09; family MED-G09; genus AG-430-B22. Next base: position 20,344 of record JAZAJI010000054.1, on the reverse strand, counting down.
AAAGTAAAAAAAGTTTTTAATTTTCTTTCTCCTCTAACAATTCAGATAGAATCTTTACTTTCACGCCAGATGAAAAGAAAATTTTAGCACCTTTTTCTTGAATTTCCATTTTCCCAGCTTCAAATAAAACACCTTGATTAGAACCAATAATTGGGCCTTCAAAAAAGGTAAAATTGGTATCAAGATTCATATTTGCTGAAACAGCAGAAAATGAATAACCTTCAAAAGTTTTACCTAATAAATTTTCATATAAAGTTGCTGAATTTGAGGAGGCTAGATATTTGGCAAAATTTGATGTTAATCTTAGAGAAAGATTATTGTCATCATAAAATTCTAAGTTAACTTTCTCTAATTCAACATCTTTTAATTCTGGACCAAGAGGACTAGCTCTACTTGCAGTAATTCTAAAATAACCTCCGTCAGAAGTATTGCCTGTTAAAAGAGGTTTAATAACTCCAGATGTAGATTCTATAGTTAATCTAGTATAATTATCTCTAGCATCTTCATTTAAAGTAAAAACTTTTTTTGATGAAATATATTGAAAAAACATAAGAATAATAAAAATGAAGATAAATATAGGCAAAATTATTTTCAATCTTCTTACCTTAATTCTATCTATTTGATTTTTTGTTTTTGGGGTCGCCATAATTTTAGTGTCTAAATATATCTATCTCAGACCATCCATTTAAATCTAAATAAGATCTTGTAGAAATAAAACTAAAACAATCATCTGCTAATTTTTTTCTATTCAGTTTAGTTAATTTTTCTTCAAGAATAACTTTTAATTTATGAAGATACAAAACATCTGAAGCCGCATATTTCTTTTGATCTTCAGTTAGCTCATCAATACTCCAATCAGATGTTTGCTCAGTTTTAGATAATTCAACATTCAATAATTCTTTGCATAAATCTTTCAAACCATGCTTATCAGTGTATGTCCTGGCTAGTTTTGATGCTATTTTAGTGCAATAAATTGGTTCGCAATCAATTTTTAGATAGTGCCTAATAACTGCAACATCAAAACGGGCAAAATGAAATATTTTTTCGCATTTATCATTTGATAAAATCTTTTTTAGATTAGGGGCATCATAATTGCTTCTATCAAATTGTAATAAATGAGCATTTCCATCTCCTGATGATAACTGAATAAGACACAAAGGGTCTCTTTCGGGAACTAGCCCTAGAGTTTCAGTATCAATGGCTATACTATCACCAAAATCAAGATCGGCTGGTATATCCCCTTTGTATAAAGTTATGCTCATTTAAACATTCTTTGGCAATTGATTAAAATAAGTTAAAATAAAATTTTAGGGAACTATACAGCAATTATTTGCTATAAAAAATAATATTTATCAAGAAGGTTAATTTAATATGGCTACATTATATCATTATCCTTTATGCCCTTTTAGCAGAAAAGTGCGACTCCTATTGAGAGAGAGAAATATTGATCCAGATTTAATTACTGAAGCTTTTTGGTTAAATAGGAAAGAATTCCTTAAAACAAACCCGTCTGGCGAAGTACCAGTTTTAATTATTGATAATCAAAAAATTTGCGGTCATTATGCAATAACTGAATTTCTAGAAGAAAAATATGAACCAACCTTTCCAAATGATCTTGATAAAAAAAACGAATGTAGAAGATTGGTGGATTGGTTCGATAATAAATTTTATTTAGAAGTATTAAAAGTTATCCTTAATGAAAAGGTCGAGAGACAATTTCTTAATGTAAAACAAGGAGGTGGTTTACCAAGATTAGATAGAATTAAAATAGCCATTCACAATCTTAATTACCATCTTAATTACATTGAAAATCTCCTAAAAGAAAGATTCTGTTTAGTGGACGAAGAGATTAATACAGCAGATCTCACAGCAGTAGCTCATATATCATGCTTAGATTACTTGGGTGATATCCCTTGGAAAAAATTTCCTGAAGTAAAAGAGTGGTATGCAAAGATTAAAAGTAGACCAAGTTTTAGATCTTTATTAACCGATCAAGTAATGAGTATTCCTCCAAGAGGTAAATATGTCTCCCTTGATTTCTGATCATAAAATAACAAAAAAAGATAAAAATGAAATTATTCTTGAATCTAAAAAATTAGGTTTTGATGTAATAGGCTTTGCTAAACCAAATCTTAAGAGTGAAGTAAAAAGAAATCTAAATGACTTTTTAAAGAGTAACTATCATGGAGAAATGGACTGGCTTAAAAAAAATAAAACCAGAAGAGAATCTCCAAAAAATATTTGGAACGATGTTAAAACCATAATTTCATTAGGTGTTAATTATGGACCTGATGAGGATCCATTAAAATTAATAAAGGAAAAAGAATTAGGCAATATTTCAGTGTATGCAAGAGGCGAAGATTACCATAAAATTATCAAGAAAAATCTTAAAATATTTGGTAGTTGGTTAACAAATAAATTAAATTGTGAAATAAAAGTCTTTGTAGATACAGCACCTATCATGGAGAAGAGTATAGCTGAATTGGCAGGTTTAGGATGGCAAGGTAAACACACAAACTTAGTAAGTAAAGATTTTGGTTCATGGTTATTTCTTGCAGAAATATTTATAGATAAAAATATAGAAATTGATATACCTGAAGAAGATAATTGTGGCACTTGCACAAAATGTCAGGATATTTGCCCTACTAATGCATTTACTGAAGAATACAAATTAGATGCAAGAAAATGCATTTCTTACTTAACTATAGAACATAAGAGTCAGATTCCAATCCAATTTAGAAAAAAAATTGGAAATAGGATTTACGGTTGCGATGACTGCTTGGCAATCTGCCCATGGAATAAATTTGCAAAAAAATCAAAGGAAATAAGATTTACTACAAAAGAAAAATCTACCAATTTTTCTTTATCAAAACTCTCAAGATTGGATGATAAAACTTTCAGAGAATTTTTTTCTGGTTCGCCTATAAAAAGGATTGGTAGAGATCGCTTTCTAAGAAATGTTATGATTGCTATCGGTAATTCAGGTAAAAAAAGTTTTTCAAAAGACCTTATACCAAAAATTTCTGATAAATCTTCATTAGTTAGAGGTGCTGCAATATGGGCAATAAGAAATCTATTAGACGATTCTGAAATTAAAGAAATTAAAGAAAAATCCTTAAATAGAGAAAGGGATAATTTAGTTAAAAAAGAATGGTCGGAAAGGATTTCTTAGATTTATTATTTTAATTTAAGAATTCAAGTATGCTATTGCCTAATTGCTTTAAATCACTTTCCCTAGATAAGCTATGATCGCCATCCTTTATAAGATTAATATCTATTCTCTCAGAGCTTAAGGAATTTACTAAATCTAAGGAATGACGCCATGGAACAGAATCATCTTTCATTCCATGAAAAAGTTTGATGGGTATATTTAAATTAATTTCTTTATCTAAAATTGAATATTTCTTACCATCATCTAATAAATTTTTTGTTATTTTATAGCCCTCATCATATCCTTCAGAGAATCTTTGAATAAAACCCTTTCTTTTAACTGTTTGCTTTTCTTTAGGAGAAAAACTTTTCCACATTAATTTTTCAGTCATATCCGTTGCAGGGGCTATTAATATTAAATTTTTAACTCTTTTCTTTCTTTTTAAGGCTGTTAATAAAGAAACCCAGCCCCCCATAGAAGAGCCAATAAGAATAAGAGGTCCTTGAAAAACATTATCAACCATCTTCTTCCCATTATCTATCCAATGACTAACTGTACAGTTATGGAATTCTTTTGAAGATTTTCCATGGCCAAAATAGTCAAATCTGCAGAAATTTATTTGATTTTTCTTAGAAAATTTAGACAGATATTTTGCCTTTGTTCCGTCCATATCTGAATATAAACCACCGAACCAAATAATACTCTTTTTATTTTTGTGATATATTTGATCTTTATAAGCTATATAATCTTTTTTATTAACATAGAATTTCTTAAAGGATTTAGGCATTGGATGGTTATGTCTCAAAATAATAAAATGAATTTAAATAAAAAATCTATACTACAGATTATACCTAATATGGAAATAGGCGGTGCTGAAAAAACGGTTTATGAAATATCCTCTTATCTTAAAAATAGTCAATACGAACCAATAGTTTTGACAAGCGGAGGTCAATTGGTATCAAAATTAAAAGAAGAAAATATCAAAGTCATAATAAAAAAAATAGATCAGAAAGATCCAGTTAATATATTTAAAAATATAAATATATTTAAAAATATACTTCAAGAAAATAATATAGCACTTGTTCACGCTAGATCTAGAGCTCCAGCATGGTCAGCATTTTATGCATCTAAAAAACTTAATATACCTTTTATGACAACCTGGCATGGGCATGCTGATAGTAATTCAACTTTAAAAAGAAAATATAATTCTATTATGGCAAAGGGAATAGCCGTAATAGCTAACTCAAAATATACTGCAAAAAATATAAGTGAAAAATATAATATTAAAATTGAGGATATTGATATAATTCCTAGGGGTGTAAATTGTATTGATTATGATATAGATAGCTCTTCTAAAGAATTAATAAATAAAACAAAAAGTGAATGGAATAATAACTCAAAGAAAAAAATTATTTTGCTCCCAGCAAGATATACTGAGTGGAAAGGTCACACCTTAGCTATAAAAGCTTTATCTGAATTAAAGAAAAGAAACAAAAGACTAGATCTAAATTTAGTCTTTATAGGAAACAAAAATGAAAATGAAAAATATGTTCGAAAATTAGAAAAGCTTGCTAAGAAAATTGGAGTTTATGAAAATTTAAAGATTCTGGGACATTTTGATAACATGCCACTTGCTTATCATGCCAGTGATATTGCTTTATATCCTTCCATAAAGCCTGAGCCCTTTGGAAGAGTCCCTATAGAAGCACAAGCTGCAGGATGTATAATTATTGCCTCTAATCATGGCGGTGTTAAAGAAACCATTTTAGATGGAAATGAAAAAACTGGCTTCAAAACAAAAATTAATGATCCATTTGATCTCGCTAATATAATAGATTTTATTTTAGGACTTGATAATTCAGAAATAGATAAAATAAGAAAAAGAGCTCTAAAAAGTGTTGATAAAAATTTCTCTTTAGAAAATATGTGCAAAAAAACACTTGCAGTTTATGAAAGAATATTAAATGTTTCATAGTAAATATAATTAATGAACTTAAAATGGAGATAAATCTATAACTAGAAATACAATCAGAAATTCTTCGGCCAATAAAGGTCCAAGAGTTAATAATCAAATAGAGGCAAATGAAGTTCTTTTAATTGACTCTAAAGGTGAAAAAAAAGGTATCATTCCAATAGACGAAGCAATAGATTTTGCAAAAAATGAAGGTTTAGATTTAGTTGAAATTTCTCCTAAAGCAAAACCGCCAGTTTGCAAAGTAATTGATTATGGAAAATATAAATATCAAGCACAAAAAAGGGCAAACGAAGCAAAAAAGAAGCAAAAAAATATTGATGTAAAAGAAATCAAATTTAGACCAAATATTGATACTCATGATTACCAAGTAAAAATGAAGAATGTAGAAAAATTCATAACTGATGGCGACAAAGTCAAAGTAACGCTGAGATTTAGAGGAAGAGAAATGGCCCACCAGGATCGTGGAGCAACATTACTTGAAAAAATTAAAGAAGAATCAGATGAATTCGCAAAGGTTGAGCTACTTCCAAAATTTGAAGGAAGACAAATGATTATGGTTTTAGCTCCAAAATAATCTTTCTTTAGTTGAATTATTTATAAAAATGGAATAAACAATCATTTAACTAATCAGCCGGCAGGGCATGCCGTGTTGGTTAAAGAATGCCAAAACTATGAAATTTAAAAAATAGGAGATGCAAAATGCCCAAGTTAAAGACCAAAAGTGGTGTAAAAAAGCGTTTTAAAGTAACAGGATCTGGAAAAGTTCTTTCAGCTAGAACTGGCAAAAGACACGGAATGATCAAACGTACACCAAAACAAATTCGTAATAAACGCGGAACATCTCTTCTTTCAAAACCAGATAGCAGGGTTATAAAAAAATTCCTGCCATATTCATAAAGGAAGATATAGATGACTAGAGTTACAAGCGGCTCAGCAAGCCATGCAAGACACAGAAAGGTAATAAAAAATGCTAAGGGTTATTTTGGAAGAAGAAAAAATACCTTTAGAGCGGCTAATCAAGCTGTAGAGAAAGCGGGTCAATATTCCTACAGGGATAGAAAAAAGAGAAAAAGAAATTTTCGTTCATTATGGATTCAAAGAATTAATGCTGCTGCAAGACTAAATGGTATCAATTATGCAAAATTTATAAATGGTTTAAATAAAGCTAATATCGAGATTGATAGAAAAGTCTTATCTGATATTGCAATATCTGATCCGGATACTTTTAAAGATTTAGTTGATAAGGCCACATCAGCATTAAAATAATATTTAATTTATGCTAATATGGCAGATGATACATAAATAGTGTCTGGTAATTATGATATGGAAAATATTGAATCCTTAAAAAAAGAAATTCTTGAGAGAATATCAAACGCAATTGACGAAGATGCGGTAGAAAAAATTCGAATAGAAGAGTTAGGAAAAAAAGGAAGAATATCAAAATTACTAAATGAGATAGGAACCCTTAGCCCTGAAGAAAGAAAAAATATTGGCCCCGTAATTAATAATTTAAAAAAAGTAATTAATGATGAAATCCAAGAAAAAAAAGAACATTTTATAAATCTTATTTTAGATAATAGATTATTAGAAGAAAAATTGGATGTAACGCTTCCTGTTAAAATTAATCAAAATAATAATGGTAAAATACATCCGGTATCACAAGTTTTAGAGGAAATATCAGAAATTTTTGGATCACTTGGGTATGAAATAGCAGATGGTCCTGATATTGAATCTGAATATTATAACTTTAATGCATTAAATATACCTGAATCACACCCAGCCAGACAAATGCATGATACATTTTATTTAGATGAATATAATGGGGAGGAAGGTCAATCAGTATTAAGGACGCACACAAGCCCTGTTCAAGTAAGAACGATGGAGTCTGGAAAACCTCCATTTAAATTTATTTCACCTGGTAGAACATACCGTTGTGATTCAGATCAAACTCACACTCCTATGTTTCATCAAATTGAAGGTTTAGTTGTGGATGAAAAAACTAATTTAGGTCACCTTAAGTGGACCCTAGAAACATTTTTATCATCCTTTTTTGAGATTGAAGATACTCAGATACAGATGAGACCAAGTTATTTCCCTTTTACCGAACCATCAATTGAAATTGATGTTTTATGCGATAGATCAGGATCTGTTTTAAAAATTGGAGAAGGAAAAGATTGGCTCGAAGTTGCAGGTGCAGGAATGGTTCATCCCAATGTTTTGAAGGCCGCAAATATTAACCCAAATAAATATCAAGGCTTTGCTTTTGGATTTGGCCTAGATAGGCTTGCGCAATTAAAATATGGAATTCCAGATCTAAGGACCTTTTTTAATGGAGACATTAGATGGTTAAAGCATTACGGTTTCTCATCCTTAGATATACCAACTTTATCTAGGGGATTAAAAAAATGAAATTTACACTCCCTTGGTTAAAAAATCATTTAGAAACAAATGCATCTTTAAATGAAATTGCTAATAATCTTACCGAGATTGGCTTAGAAGTTGAAAATATAACTGATCCCACTGCAGATTTAAAAAATTTTACCGTTGCTAAAATCATTTCAGTAAAAAAACACCCTGATGCTGATAGACTTCAATTATGCGAAGTAGATATTGGAGGAGAAATAAAGGATGTTGTTTGCGGCGCTACAAATGCTCGAAAAAATCTTTCAACAATTTACGCGCCTATAGGAAGTATTATTCCTAAATCAAATATGGAAATAAAAAAAGTTAAGATTAGAGGCGTTGAATCTTTTGGTATGTTATGTTCAGCCGAAGAGCTTAATCTTGGCGATGATAGTGAAGGAATAATAGAAATTGATAATGATTTTGAGCCAGGCACAAAAGCAATCTCTGCATTCAGCTCTATTGAACCTGTAATAGAAATTGCTATTACGCCAAATAGACCTGATTGCTTAGGGGTATATGGAATAGCAAGAGACTTAGCTGCTAAAGGAGTAGGTAAACTTCAAGAAGTAAAAATTAAAACAATCAAAGAAACAGAAAAAACAATACCTGTTTTTATTGATTCATATGGGAAAACACAATTTTGTAATCTTTTTTCAGGAAGATTGATAGAAGGTATAACTAATAATGAAAGCCCTAAATGGCTAAAAGAACGATTAGAAAAAATTGGATTAAGAAGTATAAATGCTATTGTTGATGTCACTAATTATATAACTTATGATTATGGACGACCTCTTCACGCCTATAACGCAGATAAAATTAAGGGGCGAATTGGTGCAAAACTTTCAAAAAAAGGTGATAAAATTAAAGCACTGGATGGTAAAGAATATTCCCTTGACGATCAAACATGTATAATTTCAGATGATGAAAAAATTCTAGGAATTGGAGGAATTATTGGAGGAGAAGAATTTGGTTCGGAACTTGATACCAAGAATATTTTTCTTGAATCAGCTTATTTTAATCCTGTTCATATAGCTGAAAATGGAAGAAAGCTAAATATCAATAGTGATGCCAGGTATAGGTTTGAAAGAGGTACTGATCCAGAATTTGTTATAGATGGATTAAACTTAGCCACTCAAATGATTATAGAAATTTGCGGAGGTAAACCGGGTAAATTAGAATCTATTAAAAAAGAACTCCCTAAGGTTAAAAAAATAAAATTTAATCCAAAAATTATAGAAAAAGTTTCTGGTATATCAATCAAAGAAAAGGACATTAAAAAAATACTAGAATCCTTGGGATTTGAAGTAAGTAAAAGTTTTGAAATAACTATCCCTTCATGGAGGCCTGATGTAAGTGAACAAGTAGACATTGTTGAAGAAGTTATAAGAATTTATGGCTTAAATAATATTATTTCTTCACCTTTAAAAAATACTAAACAACCATCTAAACCTATACTTACTGATTCACAAAAGAATACAAACCTTGCTAGAAGAATTTTAGCCTCAAGGGGTTTAATAGAAAATATCTCATATTCATTTGTAAGCTCTAAATATACAAAATTGTTTTCTAATAATTCCAACTCTTTAAAACTTTTGAATCCTATTTCAGAAGAATTATCTGATATGAGAACAACACCTTTAATATCACTCATAGATAACTTTATAGGAAATAAAAAAAGAGGGTTTACTGATGTTGGAATCTTTGAAATTGGACCAGGTTTTACGGGCGCTAAACCAGGCAATCAACATTTAATTGCATCAGGCTTAAGGACAGGAATGTATAAAGTTTCTGGAGTTGAAAGACATTGGCAAGGAAACGACATGGTAGATATCTTTGATGTTAAAAGCGATATTCTTGCTTATTTAGATATTGTTGGAATTAAACAAGAAATATTAGAGTATGATGTTCCAGGGCCTAAATGGTTTCACCCAGGAAGGTCAGCAAATATTATTTCGAAGAAGAAAAATGTACTAGCTTCATTTGGGGAAATACATCCAAAAATATCGAAAAAACTAAATCTCCCTTTATGTGTAGGTTTTGAAATCTATTTAGATGATGTTTTGCCAATTATAGAAAATAACAATGTTTTAAAAGAATTTAATTCTTATAATCTGCAATCTGTTAAAAGAGATTTTTCTTTTGATATTCCAAATAATGTAAGTGCAGAAACTCTTATAAAAGCTATCAGATCATGTAAAGAAGATTTAATTAAGGATATAAAGCTTTTTGATCAATTTATACTTGATGATGAAAAGAAGTCATTGGCTGTCGAAATAACAATTCAACCAAAAATAGATACTCTAACAGACAAAGAAATAGATAGAATATCAAATAAGGTAATCAATTCAGTTGAAAAAGCTACCAAAGGTAATTTAAGAAGCCAATAACGGATTTATAAAATTGCAAAACACTAAAAATATCAGGAATTTTGCTATAATTGCTCATATAGATCATGGGAAATCAACTTTAGCTGATAGATTAATTCAATATTGCGGAGGACTTTCAGAACGCGAAATGAAGAATCAAGTTCTCGATTCAATGGATATTGAAAGAGAGCGAGGAATTACTATTAAAGCTCAAACAGTTAGATTAAATTATAAAGATGATAATGATAATTTATTCCAATTAAACCTAATTGATACACCTGGACATGTAGATTTCTCTTACGAAGTAAACAGATCATTATCTGCTTGTGAAGGATCTATTTTAGTAGTTGATGCGGCACAAGGAGTTGAGGCACAAACTCTTGCAAATGTTTATCAAGCAATTGAATTGAACCATGAAATAATACCTGTAATTAACAAGATTGATTTACCTGCTTCTGATCCTGATAAAGTATGTAAGCAGATTGAAGATGTAATAGGGTTAGATGCATCTGATGCAATTAAGGTCTCAGCTAAAACTGGTGAAGGAATAGATAAAATTTTTGCTTCTTTAATAAATCTTATTCCGCAACCTAAAACAAAAACTAAAGAAAACTCTAAAGCCCTATTGGTCGATAGCTGGTATGATTCATACTTAGGTGTAGTAGTTCTAGTAAGGATGATTGAAGGAGAATTATCAAAAGGACAAAAAATTAAAATGATTGGAACTGATAGCACTTACACTATTGATGAAGTTGGTATTTTTACTCCAAAAAAAGTTTCTGTAGATAAATTACAAGCTGGCGAGATTGGATACATAATAGCCGGAATTAAGAATGTTTCAGATACTCAGATTGGCGATACAATAACAGATTTTCAGAAGCCCTGTAAAAATGCTTTAAAAGGTTTTCGTCCATCTCAACCATCAGTATTTTGTGGTTTATTCCCAACTGATAGTGGTGATTTTGAAGATTTAAGAGATTCAATAGAAAAATTGAGCCTTAATGATTCTAGCTTCCATTTTGAAACAGAAAATTCTGCAGCCTTAGGTTTTGGTTTTCGTTGTGGTTTTTTGGGGCTACTCCATCTTGAAATAGTAAGAGAAAGAATCGAAAGAGAATTTGATATAGATTTAATAACAACAGCACCTAGTGTTATTTATAAGATTCATCTTACTGATGGAAAAATTATTGAACTACACAACCCAGCAGATATGCCAGAAACTACAAATATTAAATTTATAGAAGAACCATGGATCAAAGCAACCATATTAGTTCCTGACGAATACTTAGGTGCAGTCCTAAAACTATGCGAAGAAAGACGAGGTCATCAAATTGATCTAACTTACGCTGGAACAAGAGCAATGGTTGTCTATGATTTACCATTAAATGAAGTTGTCTTTGATTTTTATGATCGACTAAAATCTGTTTCTAGCGGGTATGCAAGTTTTGACTGGCAAATGGATAGTTATAAACAAGAAAAATTAGTAAAAATGTCTCTATTGGTTAATGAAGAACCTGTCGATGCCCTTTCAGTTATTGTGCATGCAGAAAGATCTTTCTCTAGAGGAAGAAATATGTGTAAGAAATTAAAAGACCTTATACCGCGTCATCAATTTAAAATACCAGTCCAAGCCGCAATAGGAGGAAAAATTATTGCCCGTGAAACAATACCTCCATTCAGAAAAGACGTTACTGCAAAACTCTACGGTGGGGATGTGACAAGGAAAATGAAATTATTAGAGAAACAAAAAAAAGGTAAGAAGAAAATGAGGGAGTTTGGGCAAGTTAATATCCCTCAAGAAGCATTTATCTCTGCTCTTAAGTTTGATGATGATTAAAGTAGGTATTCTATGGAGAGGTGGCCGAGTGGTCGAAGGCGCACGCTTGGAAAGCGTGTAGGCGGGTAACCGTCTCGCGGGTTCGAATCCCGCTCTCTCCGCCATTACCTTAAGTACCGCAAAAAGTTTGCAAAACTTTTTCGGATTCTGTAGGTGGTTTTTTATAGTAATCAGGTGTTGAACCATCATCTAAATAAGGATCTTTTAGTATCTCTACAAATTCTTTTAAAGGAGCTAAATCACCCTCTTCAGCACTAACAAGCGCATTCTCGACTATGTGGTTTCTTGGAATAATTGAAGGATTATTTTTATTCATTATGACTTTTGCCTTATCATAGGATTGTGATTCTTGATTTAATCTATTTTGCCATTTTTTGTTCCAAGCTATAAATTTTTTATTCTTAAATATTGAGTCATTAGAAAATGATGGATCATATAAATATTTAAAAGTGTTGGTAAAGTCAGATCCCTCTTCATTCATTATAGACATTAATTCACTAATCAAATCTTGATCTTTTGCATCCTCAGTAGACAAGCCAATTTTTGATCTCATCATATCTAACCATTTGTTTTTGTAAGTATCTGAAAATTGATTAATAACTTCCTCAGCTTCCTTTAATGATTTATCGAGATCATCATCAATAAGCGGTAAAATTGACTCAGCTAAACGAGCTAAATTCCATTGCGCAATTATAGGTTGATTTGCATAAGCATATCTACCTTGATGATCGATGGAACTAAATACAGTTGCAGGATCATAATTATCCATAAAAGCACAAGGTCCATAATCAATAGTTTCTCCTGATAGAGCCATATTATCAGTATTCATGACTCCATGAATAAATCCAACTCTCAGCCAATTTGATATCAAATCAGCTTGCTGATCTACCATTTGGTCAAGAAAATCTAGAGCCTTATTCTTAGAATTTATAATATTTGGAAAATGTCTTTCAATTGTATAATCAAAGAGTTTTTCAAGTAAATTTCTATCATTTATAAAAGTAGCATATTGAAAAGTGCCAACACGGATATGTGATTTAGAAATTCGAGTTAAAATTGCACCAGAATATTCTATTTCTCTTTGCACCTTTGCTCCTGTTTTAACAACAGCTAAACTTCTTGTTGAAGGAATATTTAAATAATGCATTGCCTCACCAATTATATATTCCCTAAGCATTGGTCCTAGAGCCGCTAATCCATCACCATTCCTTGAATAAGGCGTTGGGCCCGATCCTTTAAGTTGAATATCAAACCTTTCGCCATTGGACATATGTTCTCCTATAAGTATTGCCCTACCATCTCCAAGTATTGTGAAATGACCAAACTGGTGACCTGCATATGCTTGAGCGATTGAACAAGAATCTTTAGGAAGAGAATTTCCACTAAATATCTGGGCAATATAATCTGAACTTAAAGATGAAAAATCAAAACCCAAATTTTTACATAGATCATCATTAATTATAATTAACTCAGGTGATTGAGCTTTTGCCGGTTTCACCTCACTATAAAATTCTGGGGGCAAATTTTTATAAGTATTATTAAAATTAAAACCAGGATTAATCATAAATTACTCTTTTTTCTAATAAAAGATCCATAAATGCTTTACTGAATATTTCAGAAGATGAAGCTATTGCCATTCTGTCAGTTTCGTCTCCAACCTCATAGGTTATAGTGGAAATACCAAATGTCTGATAAAAGAAATTTTTAGCGACACCGTTATTTCTGCTCTTTACCGGTCTGATAGAATAATTATAATTCTTTAAACTATCCTTAAGCCCTTTTAGCCACTCACTAATATTAAATTCTAAATCTTTTTCTTCTTCATTATCTTGTATATAAAATAAATTTTCGAAAGTTGAATGAAAATCAAGTAAAAAAATAATTCTTTTATTCTCAGATAATATTCTTTGGATATCTTTATAAACTATCTCAGTCTCAACTTGAGTAAAAAAACCCCAATCTCGATTTAAATCCTTAGAAGATAAGTTATGCCTCCAATGACCTAGATCAACTCCATCAGGGTTAAGTAAGGGATAAACAATAATGTTAAAATTATTAGTGAATTCTTTTGATAAAGGATTTTCTTCTATAATCGTTTCAATAAATCCTTTCAAAGCTAAGGCGCCACTTACTTCTGGAGGATGTTGTCGGCCCAATATAAAAATATAAGGATTATTTGGGTCCCTTATAATTGAAATTTTTTTGATAGGTCTTTTTCCAAAACTCTTACCTAAGTCACTAACCATAATATAATCATTTAAAGATAATCCTGTTATCCACCTATCATACCATTCGGTAGAAAGAATTTCTTGAGCTGAAATTATACTCTCTTTTCTTTCAGGTTTAAATTGGAGTAAAATTCTTTGACCGTCATCAAGTTGCTTAAAAGATTTAGATTCTAATTTTCTCCAATTTTTGGAGTCAAAACTTATTTTAGGATGATATCTATGCTTAAACTTCTCATAAAAAATTTCAACATAGACCTTTTCCTTATGTGGACTTTTTTTAAATGCGTACCAAGGGCTGGGGTTTATTACATCATTATCTTCCGGAGTTAAGTATAACTTAATATAATTTTGATTAACTGTTTCACAAGTTGAAATTCCAGCAGATAAAAATGCCAAATTAATGGAAAAAGATTTTGTTGAACAATTTTTCTTAGCTAATGCTGTATCAGTAAAAAATAAAAGAAAAATAATTAAAATTGAATGCATAATGAATGAATTAGATTTTAATAATTTAGATAACATTTTTTTAAATTGGTCTTTAATGGCTAAAACTTTATTATTGTTAATTAAAATATAGGAAAATTAAGTAAGATGAAATTTAAAAATTATCTGGAAGAAGTTAAAAAATTTACTAATGAAATTCTAATACCTAATGAAACCTTATTAGAGGATGAAGAAAATGTTAGTAAAGATATTATTCAAAAGATAATTGACATTGGACTATTTGGAATATCCATACCTGAGCAATATGGTGGCGCAGGATATAATATGGAAGAGCAAATTCTTCTGACCTTTGAATTTACAAGAGCTTCCGCAGTTTATCGTTCACGGTTTTCAACTACTATTGGCTTGTGTTCGCAGGCTTTGCTTGATTTTGGAACAGAGGAACAAAAAGAAAAATACCTACCAGGTATGGCAAAGGGGGAAATAGTAGGATCCTTCGCCTTAACAGAACCTAATGCAGGAAGTGATGCTCTATCATTAGAAACAGAAGCTATCAAGAATGATAATGGTTATACAATTAACGGTACAAAAAGATATATAACCAATGCACCTTATGCCAATGTATTTTTGGTAATGGCTAAAACAGACTCTTTGGCAAAAGGTAGTAAAGGCATTTCTTCATTTTTAGTAGATTCAAAATTAGATGGAATTAAAATTGGCGAAACACCTAAAATGCTTGGACAAAAAGGTTCTGTATCTCCAGAAGTATTTTTTAAAGATTGTAATGTTGGGACGGAAAGTCTTCTTGGAGGAAAAGAAGGTGGTGGCCTAGGTCCAGCTTTAAGAGGAATCAATCATGCTCGATTACATGTTGCAGGCACTTGTGTTGGACAAGCTAAAAGATTGATCAGTGAAGCCATTAAATTTGCCAATAATAGAAGGCAATTCAATCAATCAATATCTGAGATGCCCGCTATTCAAAATTTAATTGCTGATAGTTATTCGGAAATGTTAGCTGCGGAAGCATTAACATTAAAAGCCGCTAAAGAATTTGATAAAGGGCATATACCTGAAACCGAGATATCATCAGCAAAATATTTTTCATCTGAAATGGTTTCTAAGGTAGCAGACAGAGCTTTACAAATAATGGGTGGAGCTGGATATATGGAAGATAATCCAATTACAAGATTTTATAGAGATACACGGTTATTTAGGCTATATGAAGGTACATCTCAAATTCAACAAAGAAATATTGCTAGAAAATTAATACAAAATGAAAATGAAAGATAATAACATTATAGATTTAGTTGGAAATACACCCTTGATCAAACTCAAGGGGCCATCAGAAGAAACAGGTTGCGAAATTTACGGAAAAGCAGAATTTCTTAATCCTGGACAGTCTATTAAAGATAGAGCTGCATTGTTTATAATTAAAGATGCCGAGGAAAAAGGATTACTAAAGAAGGGAGGGACAATTGTTGAAGGAACTGCAGGAAATACAGGTATAGGCTTATCAATAATAGGCAATGCCTTAGGATACAAAACAGTAATTGTGATTCCGGAAACACAAACACAAGAAAAAAAAGATGCAATTAGGTTTACTGGAGCTGAACTAATTGAAGTACCTGCAGTCCCTTACTCAGACGAAAATAATTATATAAAGTATTCAGGTCGTCTAGCAAAACAACTTGATGAAAAGCTTGAAAATGGAGCTTATTGGGCTAATCAATTTGATAATATAGCGAATAAGAATGCGCATATAAAAACTACTGGACCAGAAATATGGAAGCAAACTGAAGGAAAAATAGATGGTTTTATTTGTGCTATTGGCACAGGCGGAACCTTGTCAGGAATAAGTCAGTTTCTAAAATCTAAAAATAAAAATATTTCAATAGGTTTAGCTGATCCATATGGAGCATCTATGTACCATTATTTTAAAAATGGTGAATTAAAGGCAGAAGGCTCATCTATCACTGAGGGAATTGGACAAGGCAGAATAACTAAAAATGTTGAAGGCAGTCAGATAGATTATCCATATTTAATAGATGATTCTGAAGCTTTAAAAATTATATATGATTTAATCGAAAATGAAGGTTTATTTCTAGGACTATCCTCAGGAATAAATATTGCTGGAGCAAAAATGTTAGCTAAAGAATTAAAAAAGGGCAGTACTATTATTACTATATTATGTGATCTTGCTGATCGATATAAAGGTAAAATATTTAATAGTAGTTTTTTAGAAGAAAATAAATTACCAGTTCCTAATTGGTTGCAAAATGATTGAAGCAATAAGAATTTTCTGTAAACGATATTTTTGGCTTTGGATAATATACCAAGCCATAAAAGGATTTATAACTACTTCATTAATATGGGTTCCTTTATTATATTTCTGGTTAACAAATTGAGAGAGTTATGCTTGAACAAGCAATAGATTTTAAAGAAGAAAGTGACTCATTATTTAATGCTTTAATGAATTGTGATAATGCGGATTATAATAATGAAACACAATTCAAATCTTGGACCATTAATGATGTCCTTTATCATCTTCATGTATGGAATATTGCCGCATCACTATCATTAAATAATGAAACTGAATTTAAAAAATTTATGAATAACTTTATGGGAGCAGTTAAAAGCGGTGTTACGGCAAGAGAATATGAAAAGGAACTTTCGGAACAAAAAGATGGGAAAGATCTTCTTAATCTTTGGAAAAATACTTATGAGAAGGTCGCAAAAGAATTTGCTGATTCAAATCCAAAAAAAAGGGTTAAATGGGCTGGTCCAGATATGAGTGTTCGATCCAGTATAACGGCACGGCTTATGGAAACATGGTCCCATGGTCAAGAAGTGTTTGATGAGCTTGGGGTTACTAGAGTCAATACAGATAGAATTAAAAATATTGTTATTATTGGAATTAATACTTTTGGTTGGACCTTTATAAATAGAGGATTAGAGGTTCCAAATTTAGTTCCAAATATCAAACTTTCTTCACCATCAAATCATATATGGGAATGGAATGAAAACAATAAAGATAATATCATTATTGGTAAAGCAGAAGAATTTTGCCAAGTGGTAACACAGGTAAGAAATATCGAAGACACAGAATTAGATGTTTCGGGGAAAATTGCAGAAAAGTGGATGTCAATTGCACAATGTTTTGCTGGACCTCCTGAAGAACCTCCGAAAAAAGGATTAAGATTTACAAGGAATATATAATGGAAAATTTATATAAAATAGCAGCAAAGATAGCAAAAAAAATTACTGAAAAAGGTCAGACAGTTTCAGTGATTGAGTCTTCATCTGGTGGATTAATATCCTCCGCACTACTCTCTCAACCTGGAGCATCAAAATATTATATTGGCGGACAAGTTATCTATACTGCAGCATCCATAAGGGCATTAACAGGTTTACGATTAAGAGAATTGAAAGAAAAAAATATAAGATCTAGTAGTGAACCTTTTGCTCTTCTTTTAGGAGAAAAAGGTTGTGAATTATATAAGTCAGATTGGTGTATAACTGAAACTGGCGCAGCTGGACCATCAGGTAATGGCTATGGAGACCCTTCAGGATTCTCATGTTATGCCATATCAGGTTTAATTTCTTTATCTTCTCATATCAATACAGAATCAAAGGACAGAGTAGAAAATATGATAAAATTTTCCGAAGCAGCTTTAAATTTACTTTTAGAAAATCTTGATTAATTATTTAGGAGCTCTTTTAGATAAAATTCTTTGAAGAGTTCTTCGATGCATCTTTAAACGACGAGCAGTTTCAGAAACATTTTTGTCACATAATTCATAAACCCTCTGAATGTGCTCCCATCTAATTCTGTTAGCACTCATAGGTTGTTCTGGCGGAGGTACTTTTTCATCCTTCTCAACAAAAAGAGATGAAATAATATCTTCAATATTAGCAGGCTTTGCAAGATAATCGACTGCTCCCAATTTAATGGCGGATACTGCATTAGCAATATTTCCAAAGCCTGTAAGAATAATAGACTTTGATTTAGGATTTAATTTACGTAGTTCAGAAATAATTTCTAGGCCATCACCATCATCTAATCTTAAATCGATAACACCATAATCGAATTTTTCTTTTACAAGAATATTTAGAGCCTCTTCAACTGATTGAGCTTCAAAAACTAACAAACCTCTTCTGGTCATTGCTCTAGATAATTGATTCAACCAAACTTGATCATCATCAACTATTAGTAGCTTTTTTCCATCAAGGTTTATATCCATATTTAAACCCATCCTTCCTTAGGAATCATAATTGAAACAACTGCGCCATATTCAGGCTTAGATTTATTATAAATATTCATTCTAATTCCGAGTCTTTCAAATAGTGTTTTAGAAATAAAAAAACCTAGACCGAGACCATCTTTTAAAGAATCAGTATTCTTTCTACTAGTGACATAAGGATCACCGAGTCTATTTATAATTTCAGATGAAAATCCATCGCCATCATCCTCAATAAGTAGTTCGATATAATCATCAAAACTCGAAATTCTCATCAAAACATTCTCTTTAGCGAACTCTGCAGCATTCTCTATAATATTCGATAAACCTAATAGGAATTCAGATCGTCTTTCAACATTAAAATTCTTTAAGCTAGAATCATCTTCATTAAAAATGATGCTTGTTTTAATTCCTTTAACCCTTATAAATTCACTTAGTTCTTCTAATAAGGCATGAAGTTCTATTTTATTAACAATATCGTCATCTAGAGAAGATTTTTCACCTAAAGACCCTATAATATCTTTACACCTAGATATTTCTTTAAGAAGAATTTTTAAATCATCCTCGCCTTCTTTAGAGAGTTTCTCATTATTTAGAAGTTCACCAGCTATAAGGTTTATTGTTCCTAATGGAGTGCCTAATTGATGGGCTGCGGCCGCTGCAAGACCATCCAAAGAAGATAAATTCTGCTCATTCGATAATAATTCTTCAGTTACTTTTAATGCCCTAGAAACTTCCCTTGATTCATTTGTTAATCTTCCAACATAAAAAGAAAGAAAAAGGATAGTAACTATTAGAGAAAACCAAATCCCAATATTTAAAATATTAGGATTTACAAGAAAAGATGCATCACCTTGCATTAGAGGATAATTATAGAAACCCAAAATAGAAACAGATATTAATGTTAATATTATTAAAATAATTGATGATCTAATAGGTAAATTATCTATTGATATCGCGATCGGCACTATAAATAACATCACAAAAGGATTAGATAAACCTCCAGTAAAATAAATAAGCATTGCCAGTTGAATAATATCTGCTGCAATTACAATTGTAGTTGTTGTTTCACTTAATCTCTGATTCCAGGAATATACAAGAAATAATACTAAGTTTGATAATGCCAAAGCAATTATAGTTGAATAAACCTCAATTAAAGGAAGATTAAAAAGTAAGAAATTTCCTATAATAATACATGTCAACAACTGGCCTATTACCGCAATAGACCTTAAAAGGATAATAGTTTTTAATCTAACGCCTAAACCTAAATCGGGTGAATATTTTTTTTCTTTAACCATTAAACAATTATATAATTAAGCACTTATTCTAAAAGATTTCTAACCTCTTTAATAGCCTCTTCAGGATCAATTACCTTAACTGTGGTCATTCCTAATTCTCTGGCTGGCTTTAAGTTAATTCCTAAGTCATCTAGATAAATACAATCACTCGGATTAACATTTAAGGCATTACATGACATTTTATAAATCTCAGGGTTTGGTTTTCTGATTCCAACTTTTGAAGATTCAATAATATGATCGAACAAAAGCATAGCTTCCTTTGATGCAACGGCATTAGAATCTTCTCTCATATCTTTTTCTAATGGCTTAACATTGTTAGTAATACATCCAAGTGTATATGTCCCGTTTAACTCTTTTAGGAATTCAACCATATTATCTCTAATTGAGCCTGATAAAAGTTT
>JAZAJI010000053.1:0-2749 GCA_036230365.1 Pseudomonadota bacterium | reverse complement strand
TTCATTATTTATTTCACAACCTGAAAATTTATGTTGGCTCTTAAATATTAGAGGAAATGATCTTGAGCATACCCCTATAGTTAGATCATCAGCCGTTATCACTAAAGATAATTCTATCACTATATTTACTGATAATAAGAATATAAAGGGCAAGATTCATGATTGGATTGGTAAAGAAATAGAAATTTTAAACTTTAATAAAATTAAAAACTTTATATCTAAAACAAATTTTAAATCTATCCAATTTGATCCGAATTATACTCCCTCAAATATAGCTAAAATATTTAATAATTTTATATTAGAAACTTTTGAGAGAGATGACCCAATAACGCTTCTAAAGGCATGTAAAAATTCTACGGAAATAAATGGATCAAGAAAAGCTCATTTAATTGACGGAATTGCCTTAACTAAATTTCTTTGTTGGTTAGATACTTCATCTAGTAAAACAAGAATAGATGAATTAACGACATGTGAAGAGCTCTTAAAATATAGAAAAAGAAGTAAATCATTTAAGTCTCTATCTTTTAATACAATTTCTGGGACAGGCAGTAATGGAGCTATAATTCATTATAAGTCCAATAAAAAAAGTAACAAATTTTTAAATGAGAATGATCTTTTTTTGTTAGATTCTGGCGGACAATATAAATATGGAACAACGGATGTTACAAGAACAGTTTCAATAGCTAAAGATCAAAAAAAAATTGATTATGAGAAAATAATAAATTTTACTCTAGTCTTAAAAGGTCATATTGCTCTTGCATTAGAACATTTTAAATATGGAGAAACAGGCCTTAAGCTTGATTATTTAGCGAGAAAATTTTTAAAAAAAAATGGATTAAATTTTGATCACGGCACGGGTCATGGAGTAGGCAGTTATTTGGGCGTACATGAAGGCCCTCAAAATATATCTCCAAGATCTAGAATTGTTCTTGAAAAAGGAATGATTATATCTAATGAGCCTGGATATTATAAAGAAAATGAGTACGGAATAAGAATTGAAAATCTTGTTACAGTCGTAAAAAGCAAAAATAAAAATAAGGACTTAACTCTGGAAACATTAACTCTTGCTCCAATAGATAAAAAACTTATAGATAAATCTTTGCTTACAAAAAAAGAAATTAGTTGGTTAAATAACTATCATAATAAGGTTTATAGAAAACTTAACCCATATTTGAATAAAAAAGAAAAGTTGTGGTTAAAAAATTCAACCAAAGCTATATAAGTAAAATTTTATTCCAATCATCCTCACTAAGGGTTTTTACACCAAGAAGCTTTGCCTTTTCAATTTTTGAATTTGTTGGTTTGTTTCCTAATATAAGATAATCAGCCTTTTTGGATAAACTCGAAAGAACCTTCCCTCCTAAAGATTCAATGCGAACTTTAGCTTCAGCACGACTCATTTGACTTAAAGCTCCAGTTATTACTATTTTTTTACCTGATATCTTACTATCAATTATAACTTTGTTATATTTCTTAACCAAAACACCAGAATCTAAAATAGAAGGCACGAGTTGTTTACTCTCTTTATTCGTAAAAAAGTTTTTAAGTGAGTTAATTACTTTACCGCCTATCCCATCAAGAGAAGCAACCTCATCTAATTCTTCTAAAGCAAAATCAGAAGAAAAAACTTTAATCATATTTTCAATAGAAACAAAGTGGTTAGCAAGAATATTTGCAGTTGATGAACCTAAATGTCTTATTCCTAATGAATAAATGAATTTATCAAAGTCAATTTCTTTCTTATCATTTATTGCCTTAAAGAGTTTATTAACACTATCTTTTAAAGTATTAATTTTTCCTTGTGAACCAGATGTATAAAGCCATATCTTGGGAGGATTATCTTTGTACCTACTTTCAAGATAAAAAATATCTACGGGATTCTTAATTAACCCTATATCAAAATATTCATTAATTTGTTTTTCTCCAAGGCCATCAATATCAAATGCATCCTTAGAGACAAAATGCTTAAGTTTTTCTTTTGCTTGCGATGGACAAGAGAAACCGGAAGTACATCTTATATATTTTTCATAATTAGGCTGTTCACTTTGTTCATTTAGTAATTCTTTTTCTGCTTTAGAGCCGCAAATTGGACATCTACTAGGAATTTTTATTTTTCCTGAGTTATCCTTTCTTTTAGATTTTATTACTTCAATAACCTGCGGTATCACATCACCAGCTCTTTGAACCCAAACACTATCACCTATATGTATATCTTTTTTTTCAATATCTTCATAATTATGTAAACTAGCATTTGAAACAACCGCTCCGCCTATCGTTACAGGTTTTAATCTAGCTACAGGGGTTAGAACTCCAGTCCGTCCTACTTGGATTTCTACATCTATAATTTTACTAACAGCCCTTTCTGCAGGAAATTTATGAGCAATAGCCCACCGAGGATGATGTCCGGTGGATTGAAGTCTTTCTCTCCAATCAAGCCTATTTAATTTATACACTATACCATCAATATCATAACCAATATTGGTACGTTTATTCAG
This sequence comes from Pseudomonadota bacterium, assembly GCA_036230365.1. Lineage (GTDB taxonomy): Bacteria > Pseudomonadota > Alphaproteobacteria > MED-G09 > MED-G09 > AG-430-B22. Next base: position 254 of record JAZAJI010000053.1, on the reverse strand, counting down.
AATTTTATTATAATATTTCTCTAAAGAATCTATAGAATTATGTATACTATATTCAGGATTAATAGGAAGTCCTAAATGATTGAAATAACTTACTATATCACTATGTAGAGATAGTTTATTATGACTTATCTGTCCCCAGCTATAAGCAAAAAACTTAAGTGGCCTTTTGGCTGTTTCGTTTGGGTCTAATTGTTTAAGCGAACCAGCAGCAGCATTCCTTGGATTTTTAAATACATCTTTCCCTGAATCATTTT
>JAZAJI010000052.1:0-18445 GCA_036230365.1 Pseudomonadota bacterium | reverse complement strand
CAATATTGTCAATTCCTGATCCAGATAATGCCGCCATTAAGTGTTCAATTGTAGATACAGAAATATTCTTTTTATTTTCAATTGTTGTGCACATATTAGTATCAGAAACATTTTTGTAATTAGCAATAATGGTTCTGTCAGAAATATCGCCCTTGATATCATTTCTTATAAACTTTATCCCGCTATTTTCTTTGGAAGGCTTTAAAGTAATATTCACTAAATCGCCCTTATGCAAACCTATCCCAGATAGATTGACAGATTCATTTATTGTTGTTTGCCAAGGATAAAAGCCAGAAGCAGAAATAAAATTACAAGACATAAAACTCTCAATTAAAATATCAAATTATTAGTTAACAGTCTGTTAAAGAGAAGCCAAATCAAACTTTGTGTCAGTTTGTAACCCTTTATTAGTTATTATTTTTTTCTTAAAAATGCAGGAATTTCCATTTGAGAATTAAGATCATCATCATCACTATGATCTAATCTATCACTTTTAAATAAAGGAACATCATCATTTTCCCAGTCTTCCGGCTCAGGTAAATTTTCTACCGTAGAATCATCTTCAGGAGAATTTGTTTCTTCTAATTTTTCTAACTCTAAATCATCAGGGGTTACACTAGAAGCGCTACTCTCTTCAAAATCAGAGTAGTCTTCAGATGAAGCAGGGGAATCTTGACTTACTTGTCTTACCTCCAATTCTATAGATTGAGTAGAATTTTCATCAACTTGGTCTGGCTCTGCTGTATTAGATGGCTCAATATCAACAATTGTATCCTCTTCCCCATCATTCATACCAGTTGCTACGGTTGCAACAATTAGTTCATCACCAAGATCTTCATCCATAAATACTCCGGTAATAATTTCACAATCATCAGGATTATTAACTTCGCTTTGTATGACATTCGTAGCAGCGTCTATTTCGACAGGAGTAATTTCAGTATTTGCTGTAATTGAAATCAATAAACCTTTTGCATCTCTCAAGTTAATTCCATCAAGCATTGGATTAGAAATTGAAGTTTTGGCGGCCATTACAGCTCTATCATCTCCGGAGGCTTGGCCAACTCCAAACATAGCTTTTCCAATAAAAGCCATAATAGTCTTAACATCTGCAAAATCTATATTAATTCTTCCTCTTTTTGTAATTAAAGAGCTTATTGCCGACACTCCATCATATAATGTTCTGTTAATTATTTCATTACACTCGTCGAAAGAAGTATCAATGTTTGCTACTCTAAAAACATTTTCATTAGGAACGACAATTAAAGTATCAAGACATTTGGAAAGCTCATCTATGCCAGCTTTTGCCATTTTCATCCTTTTTGTTCCATCATATTTCCAAGGTGTTGTTACTACACCAACTGTTAAAATACCCATTTCTTTAGCTGTTTTTGCTATTACTGGAGCTGCACCTGTTCCAGTTCCTCCTCCCATACAAGCTGTAATAAAAAGCATATTTATGCCCTTGAGATAACTCTTTATCTCTTCTATCGATTCTTGAGCTGCCTTTTTTCCAATTTTAGGATCTGCTCCGGCACCTAAACCTTTTGTAATATCAGCTCCAATTTGAATTCTTGTTGTTTGATCATGCTCTTCAAGAGCTTGAGCATCTGTATTTACAGCATAAAGATCGACCCCTTTAAGGCCACAATCTATCATAGTTTTTAAAGCGTTACCTCCGCCTCCTCCTATTCCTAAAAGAGCAAGTCTAGGCTTTAATTTCTCAACCTCTGGGGCTGATAACTCAATTGACAATTAAATCTCCAATAAAAGTTACTTATATTTCAACTGATTCTTATGAATTAACAAGAATTTGCAATTTTAAAAATCTACTCCCATTACTCTTTTAAAAATATTTTGTAATTTATTAGTGTTATTTTGTATTGGTCTGAATTGACTTTCATGCGAAAGGCTATGAAGTAAAACACCGCATGATGCTGAAAAAGAACTTCCATTTAATTCTTCTGAAAGTCCACCTACTTTCATAGGCGTTCCTTTTCTTACATTAGTATCAAGCATTCTCTCAGTAATCTCGACAGCGCCATTTAAATCAGCAGTACCGCCTGTCAAAACAATATTTCGTCTAGCTAGTTCAGAATAACCTGAATCTTCAATTATTTTATCTGCTTTGTTTATAATTTCTTCAAATCTTGCCCTAGTTATGTATATGAGTTTGCTCAATTTAAACTTTGTCCTTTTAAGATCGCTGTCATCTTCAGGCGTTTCATAAAATTGTTCGGAATCATTCGGTCCCATTATGGTGCTACCATACAAATTCTTTATTCCTTCAGCATGAATAAAAGGAGTTGAAAGACCTATAGATATATCATGAGAAATATACCAACCGCCAACATTTATAGTCTTCGCAAAAACAATAGTTCCTTCATAAAATATTGAAACAGATGTAGTTCCACAACCTATATCAATGCAAGCAGAACCAAAATCTAATTCATGCTCGTAAAGACAAGCAAGCCCAGATGCGTAAGGTTTAGCAACTATGCTATCAATATCGAGATGAATATTATGAATTAGGTTTTCTATATTAATTATTGGGTTCTTTTCTGCCGCAATAAAGTTTAATTCTACGCCCAAATTATCCGCTATCAAACCAGTGGGGTCAGGAACATTCCTTGTGCCATCAACAAAGAATTTTGAAGGGACAATATGAAGAATTTTTTTATCTTTTTGTTGATATTTGTCTAGTACTGAAGAAATTACATTATATACATGCTCTTGATTAATCGCATTCTCGGAAATATTAATATTACCCTTCATAATATGACTATCAATAAAATCACCTGAAATACATAAATTAATGCTATTGACTTCAATATTTGCAGTCTTTTCAGCCTTATCTAATGCAAGTCTAATGGATTTTTCAGCCTCATTTGCATCAACAATTCTTCCATTCCTTATTCCTTTTGATTGGCAGTAACCTGAGCCAATAACCCTGATTGCCCTTTTCTCTCTAGTAACTTGATCAGATTTTGCTATAAGACATATAATTTTGTCAGAACCAATATCAATTGAAGTCAATATTTCTTTGGTTTGATTTCCTTTTCTTTGTCTTGCAAAAAGGTCTTGCTGTTTATCGTTTTTAGTCATCACTTAGTCTTTAAAAATTCTATCAGTTGAAATTTCACCTTTAACTCTTAGATCAATCTTCTTATGGCCTTTTTCAATAAGATTATAATCCTTTAAATGTTGATTAAGCTCAGTAATTGCATCAATAATATCTCCCATAGGCAACAAAATACGGACATCGCCTTTAAGATAGATATCCCATCTTCTTTTTCCGATAAATCTTACAAAATCTATTCTGGAATTTAATGAAGGAAAATCATTTAAGGCCAATAAAAGGTTTGAAATATTTGTATTGGCTTCCTCACCTACAACAGACAAAAGATCTTCATAACCATCGCGCTTATTAACTTTTTCAATTTGATAACCTTCATTATTAAGAACATAAATTTCTTTCTTGTATTCCCAAATTGCTGCAGGTTGATATTCAGTTATAGAGATATGAATTTCATTTGGTAGCTTTCTGCTAACTCTGGCACTCTTAACCCAGGGGACTGTGAGTATCTTCTTTCTTAAGCTTTCCAAATCCATAAATAAAATTGGACTGCCTTTTTCTAAAGATAATTGATTTAAAATCTTTGATCTGTTTGCTCTATACCTTCCATCCAGCTTCAGTTTTTCTAACTCAAAGTTTTGATTAATTTTTTTAGTCAAATAGTTATTTACATAATTATCATCAGAAAAATAAATATATAATGAAATTGAAGAAAAAATTAAAACTAAAAAAGTAAAAATATATAATTTATTAATTATCTTCGACATATAGCTTCCTTGATAATTAAATTTATCAATTCATTATAAGAAATTCCCATTGCCAAAGCTAAATCAGGTATTAAAGAAGTTTCCGTTAATCCTGGATGCGTGTTAATCTCTAATACGAAAGGAGTTAATTCATTTTCTTGAGAATTACCTAGACGAAAATCAGTTCTAGTTACGCCATTGCACCCTAATAAATCATGGCACTTTCTAGTTATTTCTTTTATTTCATTACTTATTAATTCTGATATATCAGCTGGGATAATGTGAAATGACTCTCCTTGTGTATATTTTGTAGTATAGTCATAAAAATTATTGTCAGTTTTAATTTCCATGACATCAGTAACCTGATCATTAATTATCCCACATGTCAGTTCTTTTCCTTCAATATATTCTTCGATCATAATACTGTTTCCATAACACCAATTTTGTAACCCTTTAGAAACCTTAATCTTATCTGATTCATCCAAAATAATATAAATTCCTATACTTGAGCCGTTGCTTATAGGCTTAATAACAAATGGAGGGACAAGTTCAGATATATCAAAGTTAGAAAATTCAAATAATTTATACTTTGGTGTTTGTATTTTATTTTTCTTAAAAATTTCTTTTGAAATTACCTTGTTCATTGCGAGCACCGAAGATGAAATATTCGAATGTGTATATTTCATATTAATATTTTCAAGTATTGCTTGGATTTTACCGTCTTCGCCAAGCTCACCATGAAGAGAGTTAAAACATAAGTCAGCCCCAGAATTAATTAATTTTTGGATAAATCCATCAGTACAATCTATCGAGCTATAGTTATAACCAATTTCATGTAATGCCTTTTCAACATTTTCTGCTGATTTAAGACTTATTTCTCTTTCACTGGAATAACCGCCCTTCAAAACAATTATTTTACCATCAAAAACTTTCACTTTAATTTCCAACCACTTTAATTTCCCATTCGAGAGTAATTCCGAATTTATTATTAACTCTTTCAATTGCTAAATTACCGAGATCCTCAAAATCTTTAGCTAAAGCTGAACCGGTATTGATGAAAAAATTATTATGTTTTGGTGAAACCATGGCTCCACCAATCTTATATCCACTTAAATTTACGGAATTAATTAACTCCCAAGCTTTTTTTCCTTTCGGGTTTTTAAAAACACTGCCTGCGGTTGCTATCCCTCCAGGTTGAGAAATTTTTTTATTAGATTCTACTTCTCTTATTTTTTCTTTAATATATCTACTTTCCTTTTTTTTACCTTTAAAAGTTGCCTCCACTATTATCTGTTCATCTTTAATTATTGAATCTCTATAAGAAAATTGCACTTTTTCATTACTTAAAACTTTAATTTTTCCTTTTTTATTCATCATTTTTGCTTCTACCAAGATATCTTTTACTTCTGCACCATAGCAACCAGCATTCATTGCTAAAGCCCCTCCTATATTTCCAGGTATTCCTGACAAAAACTCCATACCACTAATTTCTTCTTCTAAGGTAATTTGAGATAATTCTCTATCCAAAATCCCTGCCTCAGCTATAATTATATTTTCTTCTATAATTTTAAATTTTGAAAAGCTCGGGGGTATCAAAATTGTAACTCCTGATAAACCTCCATCCCTTATTAAAACATTTGAAAGTCGACCAAAAACATTAATTTGAATTCTTCCATCTAACATTGAAAGAAAATTTGATAGATCCTGTCTATCATAAGGAATGTATAAATATTCTGCTGATCCGCCTACTTTTAACCAACTAATATTTTTTAGTGATTTGTTTGAAAAAAAACTTCCTCTAAAAGGATTATTTTTTTCTAATTGAAATAATGCGTTACTTAACTCATTCATTTATTTAACCAATTTCTTTAAAAAATTATTAGCTAATCTTGAGATACTTCCTGCTCCCATAAAAATAACAACATCATTTTTTTTAACCTCTTTAATAAGGAATTTTTCAACGGATAAGAAATTCTTAAAATTATAGGCTTCTTTCTTGGAATATTTTTTTATAGATTGAGCTAAGTAGCTAGAATTATATTTTTTTATCTTTTTTTCTCCAGCAGAATAAATCGGGAGAACTAATGTTATGTCAGATTCCTTAAAACTTTTTTTATAATCATCAAAAGTTTGTTTAACTCTAGAAAACCTATGCGGTTGAATAATGGTTATTATTCTCTTTTTATTAATTTGCTTTAATGCTTTTAATGTCGCGACTATTTCTGATGGATGGTGCGCATAATCATCATAAAAATAAGCCCCTTTATAATTTGAAATTAATGTCAGCCTTCTTTTAACTCCCTGGAAATTCTTTAAGGCTAATTTTATTTTTGTAAAATTAATGCCAAGCTTATGCGATACAGTAATTGCGCCCATAGCATTATTTAGATTATGTGTTCCATACATAGGAAAGAAAATGTCCTTATAAACTATATTTTTTTTATTTAGCTGCTTCACCTCAACATCAAATAATTGTCCGTCATTTTTTATTCTTATATTTTTAGCTCTATAATTGGCTTTAGCTTTAGTGCCATAATATACAATATCTGATCTTTTTTGTTTTTTTGCTAATTTGTAAGCTTTATTATCATCCATACATATTGCCGAGAAACCAAATATTGAGGTGTTATTTATATACTCAGCAAATGCATCTTCTAGGTTCTTAAAACTCTTATAGTAATCAATATGTTCATCATCAATAGAAGTTACTATACCGCAAAAGGAAGGAAGTTTAACAAAGCTCCCATCTGATTCATCTGTTTCAACAATCATCCATTCACTTGATCCTAACTTTGTATTTGACCCAAAAGCATTAATAATTCCACCATTTATAATTGTTGGATCTAAACTTGAAGCTAAGAATATTTCAGAAATAATAGATATTGTTGATGTTTTTCCATGACTGCCAGCTACAGTTATAGTTTTTTTCATTCTCATTAATTCTGCAAGCATCTCAGATCTACTAATGATAGGAATATTCAAAGATTTTGCTTTTTTTATTTCAATATTTGAATCTTTAATTGCGGATGAGTAAACAATAAGGGAAGAGCCAATAATATTTCTTTGATTATGACCAATATTTATTTTAATCCCTAGCCCTCTTAGCCTAGCAATATTTGAGCCATTCTTAATATCAGATCCAGTTACTTTATATCCAAGGCTATTTAGAATTTCAGCTAAGCCGCTCATCCCTATACCGCCTATTCCAACTAAAAAAATCTTTCCTTTCTTATTAAGTAAATCCATTTTATCTTCTTATTAAATTTTCTGAAAATTTAGCTATATTTTCTGATGCATCCGCAAATCCAAATTTCTTTATTTTTGAAGAAAGTGCATTAAGATTTTGAGGATTGCTAATAAGTTCCTCTATTTTTTTTGATAATTTAGTAGGTTTTAAATTGATCTGATTAAAGACTATAGCCGCACCATATTCATCCAACCTTTTGGCATTATACTCTTGATCTCCATCCAAAGTATTATTCAAAGGAATAAAAATACATGGTTTTCCTATAACCGCCATTTCACTAATTGTTGAAGCCCCTGATCTAGAAATGATTAAGTCTGCTTTACTGATGATTTCTGGAAGGTTATAAAAGAAATCTTTTACCAAATAACTAATTTTTCTTTTACTATAGTTCTCTTCTAATATACTAATATCTTCCTTCCTCACTTGTTGAATTAACTTTAAATTATTTAAGGTTTTAGAAGGCAATTCATCTAAAACTTTAGGAATCAATGATGTAAAATAGCTTGCTCCCTGACTACCGCCAAAAATTAGGATATTAAATTTTTCTTTTTGAATATTTTTTTTAGTGCTTTTAAAATTTAGAATTTCTTCTCTTACAGGATTTCCGGAGAACTTTACTTTATGGCAATACTTTTTTGGTACAATACCTTTATCGTCAAAACCTTTTGTTACTAAGTCCGCTAGAGGTAATAAAAAATAATTTGCCCTGCCTAATATCCTATTTTGCTCATGTATTAACATTCTTAAGCCGCAAAATTTAGCCGCAATTAAAGGCGCTACTGACGGATATCCGCCTAATCCTATGGCTAATACACATCTCATCTTAATAATCCAAAAAAAAGAAATAAAGAATCCTAAAACCAATTTGAAAAATGCCATAGGCCATTTAAGAGGGCTTTTGTTTGTAAATGTATCTGATGGAATTATTATAATTTTTTCTGCAGGAAAATTTATTAATAAGTCTTTTACTCTATTATCTGTCAAAAGTAAGATTTGATAACCTCTCTTATTTAATTCAGAAGAAATTCCACTTGCTGAAAATAAATGACCTCCTGAAGCACCTGCAGCTATTAAGATAGATTTTTTATTATTTAATTCCATTGCTATATAATTTGTTTTTTTCATTTAAATTATCAAATTTAGAATTTATTTTTTTTGTCTTTCTGGTTAAGGCCAAAAACATACCCATACCTATACCTGTAGCTAATATTGATGAACCACCATAACTAATAAAAGGTAATGTCATTCCTTTAGCAGGAATTAAACTTAAATTAACAGCAATATGGATAAGTGTTTGCAATCCAAAAAGTATTATTAAGCCTGAAGATGCAAGTTGGTTAAAAAAATTACTCTGATGCATAGATCTAATCAAGCCTCTAGAAATCAAAATAAGGTAAAGCATCATTATTGGGAAAGTAACTATTAAACCATTTTCTTCTGCGATAGCCGCAAAAACAAAGTCTGTATAAGCATCTGGTAAATGGTATTTTACCCAACTTTCGCCAATTCCTTTACCAAATAATTGTCCATTTTCTATTGCATCTATTGCTGCTTGCGTTTGAGTTAATTTAGAATCAATAGCGCCACTTCCAAACCATATTTCAATCCAGGAATCTAATCGTACTGAGAAATGGGGAAAAATATAATAAAAAACTAAAATAGATAGCATAGAAACTATTCCTATAGGGGCAATTATTAGCCAAGGAAAACCTTGAACAAAAATTATGCAAGCAAGAGTTAAAAATAGCAAAATTGTCTGACCCAAGTCGGGTTGCAGCATTAAAAGTGAAGATACAATTAAAAAACCTATAATTGGTATAAATCCCAATATTTTATTATCTTCTAATCTTGATCTTGCAAAAAACCAGGATGATAAAACTATAATGGCCGGTTTAATAAATTCTGAAGGTTGAATAGTAATATAACCCGCTAGAGAGATCCATCGTGAGGCGCCACCACTAGTTAATCCGAATAAAAGGGTTAATATAATTCCAAATATACTTATCAAAAAAATGATGAATGAAAACTTTCTTACAAATTCTGTTGATAAAATTGAAATAAAGATCATTAAAAAAATTGATAAAAACAAAAATATAGATTGTTTTATTAAGAAATAATATTGATTAGTATTTAATTGATTAGCCTCAACAGGACTGACAGCCAATGAAAAGAAAAGTCCGATTAAACCAAGAGCAATAAACCCAAATAACATTAAGCGATCAACAGTAAACCACCAGTTACCCATAGGTCCCATATTTGTTCTCGAAATTCTTAACATTCCTTCACCAAATTATTAACTGCCTTTATAAAAGCCTCTCCTCTTTCATTAAAATCTTTGTATTGATCTAATGAACTGCACCCGGGTGATAATAAAATGACACCTCGTTTATTAATCTTTGCATCATTATAAGCTGATTTTGTTGCGCGCTCTAAATCTTTAGATAATTCGTATTCAAGTTGATCCGGGGCAATTTTCTCTAACTCATAAGAAGATGAACCTATAAAAAATGCCTTTTTAATATTTTTTGAGCCTAGTTGAAGTTTTGAAAGATCGTTACCTTTGGAAAGACCTCCCAGTATCCAATAAATATCAGTGAATTTACTTATTGCATAATTAGCTGCCGCAGGATTAGTTGCTTTAGAATCATCTATGAATACTATATTATCTTTACTATGGATTTTATTGGTTCTGTGTTCAAGATTCTTAAAATTAAGTAAAGCTTTTATCGCCTTATCCTGGCTGATATTAAGGATATCTGTAACTGCAAAAAGTGCAGGAATTAACTCCTTATAAGAGAAATTAGGTAAATCAAATGAATTATTATTAAAGAATTCTTCATTATTGATTATTACTTTTTCAGGCAAAGGATTTATCTTTGAAATAGAATTCTTATAACTCAATGAATTATTCAGAATTGCAAAATCATCAGATTCTAAATTTGAAAAAATTTTAAGTTTTGTCTTTTTGTATTCATCAAAAGAATTATATCTATCAGCATGATCATTTGAAATGTTTAATAGTACAGCAATATCAGATCTAAATTCATTAAATAACTCAATTTGAAATGACGAAACTTCAAAAATATAAATTCTTTCTTGATTGCTTTCTTTTTGAGATAGAATAGGAACACCTATATTGCCAGCTAAGCTAACATTCCTTCCATCTGTTTTCAGAATATCTTTAAGTATAGATACAAATGTAGATTTTCCATTTGTTCCTGTAACAGTTATAATCTTATCTTTAGATTTATTATTTTTGTGATTTTGGAAAAAAATTTCAAAATCACCTATTATCTTAATTTTATTATTTTCTAATGATTTTTTGATTATTGGTGATTTATTTTTATTACTGACTTGAATGCCTGGAGATGGAATCAAAAAATCCATTTTATTCCAAGGCCAATCATTATCATTTGAAAAAATAATGCCTTTTTTAGTTAGTTTATCTCTTATTAAAACATCATCATCCCATAAAAAAAGGTTTGCAGATGTTTCTTTTAATGCTTCATAGGTTGATAATCCGCTCTTACCAAGACCGTATATAATAATATTCTTACCATCATATTTATCACAAATAACCATCTACCTTAGTTTTAATGTCGCTAAACCTATGATTGCAAATACTAAAGATATGATCCAAAATCTAATAATAATTGTTGATTCTGACCACCCTTTTTGCTCGAAATGATGGTGTATAGGCGCCATCAAGAAAACCTTTTTTTTAAATAATTTAAAAGATATGACTTGTATTGCTACAGAGATAGTCTCGATTACAAAAACTCCCCCAATAACAAAAAGTACTAATTCATGTTTTGTAATCACTGCAATAGAGCCTAAAACTGAACCTAAAGATAATGAACCGGTATCCCCCATAAATATTTTTGCTGGTGGAGCATTAAACCAAAGGAACCCTAAACAACTTCCTATAAGGGAGAAACATAAAACACTTATTTCATGTGTAGATGAAACATAATTAGTATTCAAATTATTAGAAAATATATCGCCATCAGATAAGTAGGAAATTATAGCAAAACTTGCTAGCGTTATTATTATCGGAACAATTGCAAGGCCATCTAAGCCATCAGTTAAATTAACAGCATTTGAAGAGCCTATTATTACTAGACAAGTAAAAACATAGTAAAATAATAACCCTACAAGAACTGTACCAGTTATAAATGGAATTGATAAAGAATATCTAAATTCTAAATTTGATTGAGAAGAAATAAGATAAACAATAATCAACGATAATAAAAATTGTATAGTTATCTTTTGATAAGAAGAAAGGCCTTTTGGGTTTTGTTCTTTTATTTTCTTCATATCGTCTAAAAACCCCAAGAAACCAAATAAAACAGAGGTAAGTAAAATTATTCCTATATAAGCATTGGTAATGTCAGCCCATAACAAAGTACTAAGAAAAAAGCTAAAAAGTATTAGTAGGCCTCCCATAGAAGGAGTGCCTTTTTTACGTATTATATGACTCTCTGGACCATCATCTCTTATTGGCTGTCCCCTTACCTGAATTAGCTTCATTGATTCAATAAATTTAGAACCGAAAGCTAAAACTAAAGCTAATGAAGTAAGAATCGAAAATAAAGCTCTCATAGAAATGCTTGAAAAATAACTTGAATCAATAAAATTAAAACCCATTATTTCGGCTAAATATAATATCACTAAGCTATCTTTCTAAGTTGTTTATAAGATATAAATTGACTATTTATTTTACTAATATTTGAACCTGAAGATCCCTTTAATAAAACAATATCTCCTTCTCTAAGGTAGTTTTTTAATTGGGGAATTAGTTCATTAACATTTTTGAAGGCTTTTCCTTTTTTTTCAAAATTAATTTCCTCCAATAAATATCTCATGTCTTTACCTATCGTATATACAAAATCTATATTGGATAAATTAATAACTTTAGCTAATTTTTTATGTAAAATTTTAGATTGATCACCTAATTCGAGCATATCACCTAAAAAAGCAATTACTCTTTGCGAAGAATCCTTTCTTATTTCATTTAAGGAATTAATTGATGCCGCCATTGAATCTGGATTTGCATTATAACTATCATCAATTATTGTAATATCTTTATTAAAGAAATTGATATTATACTTATCACCCCTTCCCTCCAAAAGTTTAAATTTCTCAAATTCTTTTATAAATTTCTCATACGGATTATTGGTTAATTGACAAGCCAGTATAGCGGGTAGAGTATTTAAAGCTAGATGTCTCCCTAGAAATGGAACAGAATATTTAAGTTCTTCAAGTCCTAATTTTACCTCTAAAAAAGATTGATCAATATGTGTGTTATATTTTATTAATTTAATATTTGCTTTCTTAGAATCTCCAAATGAAAAAACCTTAATGTTTTTATTTAAATTAGGTGTTTTATCAATTTCATCCAATAGATTATCGTTAATGATTAAGCTACCACCTTTGGTTAATCCTTTTACAATTGAAATTTTTTCTTTTTTTATTTCTTGCTGATCCTTAAAAAAGCCTAAATGAGCTGTACCTGCATTATTAACAATGGCAATATGAGGAGAGACAATTCTTGCTAGATTGGAAATTTCTCCTTTTTTGTTCATACCGATTTCAAAAATTCCATATTTTGCGTTAGCCGGCATACTTGCTAGAGATAAAGATACTCCAATAATATTATTGTATGATTTTTTTGATTTATGCACCTTTCCAAAAACTGATAAAGAATTTGCAATCATTTCCTTTAATGTGGTTTTTCCTGAACTTCCTGTAACCGCAATTATCTTGGCGTTAGATCTTCTTCTTGAATGCTTTGCTAACTTTAATAGAGCTCTTAGAACATCATTTACAAAAATAACCTTATCAGAACTTATTTTAGATGGCTTATTAGAAATTACAGCGCATGCACCTTTTCTTATTGCATCATTAATGAAATCATTTCCATCAAAATTTGGACCAGGCAGAGCAAAGAATATATCTCCTTTATTAATAGTTCTTGTATCTATAGAAATTCCCGATGCAGACCAGTCTGTAAAACCATGACCGTTAATTACAGTAATAACCTCTTTACCATCCCATAATTTAATCTTCATTTAATTTCCTATTATATCACTAATCACATTTTGATCTGAGAAAGGTAATGTTTTACTTCCTATTATTTGAATTTTTTCATGTCCCTTTCCAGCAATAATAACTGAGTCACCTAACTCAGAAATATTTAAAGCTTTACTAATTGCTTCAGATCTATCAGGAATCTCAATTCCTGAAGGACATTTATCTAAGATTTCTTTTCTAATTTTTTTAGGGTTTTCGTTTCTTGGGTTATCATCTGTAATAATAACTTTATCTGAATAATTTTGAGCTATTTCACCCATTAATGGTCTTTTAAAGGTATCTCTATTGCCTCCGCACCCAAATACAAGAATTATATTTCCTTCTGTTAGTTCACGAAGAGAGAAAAGTGCTGCGGTTAATGCATCTGGAGTATGTGCATAATCAACATAAATTTTAGCACCATTTTTATTTCTTCCGCAGAACTCTAATCTTCCTGTAATGGGTCTAAGGTATTGAATTTTTTCGAAAACTTTTTCCGAAGGCACTCCTGAAGCCACTGCTAATCCAGTTGCACATAATATATTCATAGCCTGAAAATACCCCTCTACTTTTAAAGGGATAGAAAATTGTCTTCCACTGTATTGAAAAATTATCTCCATGCCATTTTTGCTAGGTACAACTCTTCGTAAATTAAAAGCATTAGCAGATTCACCAACTTCAATTACACCCTTTCCACTTTGCTTTATAATTTCTGACAACTCTCTTCCTTCTTCTGTATCTACACAAATCACTGAATAATTATCTTTGGGTAAAATTTCTGTAAAAAGTCTTTTTTTAGCAGAAAAATAATCTTCCATATTATTATGATAGTCTAAATGATCTTGGCTAATATTAGTAAATCCTGCAGCTCGAATTTGTACTGAATCTATTCTATGTTGGGCAAGTCCATGGCTTGATGCCTCTAAAGCCAAATGGGTTATTTTTTCTTTATGCATTTTTTGGAGCATTTTATGTAAGGCTATGGGGTCTGGTGTTGTATAATTTGTATCCTGTATTTCTTCGCTACCTACAATACCTAATGTTCCAATACTTGAAGATTCTAATCCAATTAGCGCCCATAATTGTTGTAAAAAATTTGTCGTTGAAGTTTTACCATTTGTTCCTGTAATTGCGCATATAGTATTTGGAAATTCTGGAAACGATTTCGAGGCAATATTTGACAAGAATTTCCTAGGGTTATTTTTTTTTATTACTGGGATGGTTAAATTTTTTGAATAGCTATCAGAAGCAACAATAGCACAAGCTCCATTGTTTATCGCCTCTTCGATATAATCTTCCCCTCTATCAATTTCACCTTCAATAGCAAAAAAGATATAACCTTCTCTTACATTTCTACTATCGCATGTTATGCCCTTAACCTTAATTTTACCTGAAAGAGATCCGTCTATTTCCTTTAAGCTAATCATTGTATTTGAGCCCTTGCATGATTTTGATAAAATTTTTCAGATTCATTTTTTTTAGCTATATTTAACAAAGGAGCAGATAATCTTATTATTTCTCCTGCTGTAGGAGCTGCATTCCAATATGACGATGATCCTCTGATCCCTTTTTTACCTTGAGGCTCATCAAAACTAATAAGTATTATATATTCTGGACGCCACCCTGGAAAAGCACCTACAAAACTAGTTAATCGTCCACAGTAACCTCCTGTAGAGCAAGGTTTATCAGCTGTTCCTGTTTTTCCAATGACTTCATAACCTTCAACATCAGCTTTTTTTCCTGATCCAAACTTAACTACTTGTCTCATTACATACCTCATAGTTTCGCTTACTTCTGATGATATTAGCTTTGTATTATTTTTGTTTTTATTTTCACTTAAATAAATAGTTGGCTCAATTAAATAACCGCCATTGACAATTGAAGCAGCTGCAGATGCGAATGACAAGGGAACTACACTTATGCCTTGTCCAAAAGAAATTTGTTCCATCGACAAATCATCCCATCTTATAGGTAAAGATGGTTTACCCATCTCATAAAGCTCTAAAAATTGTTCATCAAGAATTCCAGTTTCTGATAAAAATCTTTTTTGCGTATTTAGTCCAGTTATCCTAGCTATTTGAACCATACAAATATTAGATGATTTTATTAAACACTCGGCTGCATTTAAAAATTGCACTTTACTTTTCTTATAATCTGATAGACACCCCTTTCGACTTTTATCAATACATTTCCAAACATCAAACTCATCAGATAGTGCTATCTTTTCTTCTTCCAACGCCATTGCTAAAGTAAATATTTTCATGACGGAGCCCATTTCATAACTACCCTGAATAGCTCTATTGAATCTTTTCTCTTTAGTATTCGCCGGAGAATAATAATTAATTTTGTTTGGGTCATAATCTGGCAGTGAGGCAAGAGCTACTATTTCTCCATTATTTGCATTTAAGATAATTCCAAAACCAGCCTTAGCATCGAATTTATCAATGGCTTCAAATAACTTTTTTTCAAGATGATTTTGTACATTGATATTAAGTGACAAATTAATTCTTTCAGATTTAATGTCATTTTTGTATATCCACCTCTCAAAACCTGCAGATGAATTTTCCTCAAAATCTCTATTAGAAAAACCTAAGATATGTGAGGCAAGATTCTTATTAGGAAAGACTCTTCTCCATACATTATTAAACTCTACCTCAGCAACACCTGAATTTAACAATTCATATTGTTCTTTTTCGCTAATATCATTTACTAATTCTATATAACGACCTTTTGATAATCTTTTTGATATAACTTCTGGATCCTGCTTTAAATATGGGGATAACTTAATTGCTGCTTTATGAATATCAAATTCTTTTTCACTTGACCTTTTAACTACAGCAGCCCTTACAGTTCGAACAGTTGTAGCGAGTAAATTTTTTCCACTTCTATCGTAAATATCAGGTAGCGGCTTACTTTCGGACAAAGCGATTGAATTTCCGGGCTGACTTATTACTTCACCAGGAAAAATTGATAAGAATGTATTTCTAACTGAAAAAATAGAAAAAAACACAACAAAGAATACAAGAGCTATTTTTAATCTTTCCTTACCAACAAGATTAGGATTCTTATCTTTTAAACTATTATTACTTACCGATTTTTCTTGCTTGTAAAGATACGAAATATCATCACCCGCAACAATCCTGTTTTTTATCTTAATATCATTTACCATTACTCGCCCTCCTCAATATTTTGGGGAATAATAGTAATTTGATCACCTGAAATTGGTCTTAACTTTAGTCTTTCAGAATATTTTTTTGCTAACCGTTCCAAATTATTAGGGCTGACAATAATCGCCCATTCGGTTTGAAGTTGATCTCTTTTATCTAACTCTGAGAAAATTTCTTTTTTAAGGGAATTATTTTGTTTTTCTAGTTTTATAACCTCATAACTAATTGTGTAATGATAAATATTTATTGAAAGAAATATTAAAAGTAATAAATAGGAAATATATTTTAACATTCTACACCTCCATACTCTTGGTAGTTATGATGGTTTTTATTTAAATCAAGTGAAAGACTTGAGCGATAAGCCCATCTTAATTTAGCTGATCTAGATCTTCTGTTTTCTTTTATTTCAAGGTTACTAGCTTTTAGAACTTTTCTAGTGTCATAAACAAAAGATTTATTTGCATTTTTTTGATTATATTTTTTTTTAGAAACAGAATTATCGCGAATAAAATTTTTAACTATCCTATCTTCGAGAGAATGAAAAGAAATTACAATAAGCTTTCCGCCTTCAGATAAAAATTTCTCAGACGATAAAAGTGCATTGTAAAGCTGTCTTAATTCGTCATTTATATAAATTCTTATAGCTTGGAATGTTTTCGTAGCGGGATGTATTCTTTTATTTTTACTTTTATTTGCCCTTAAAATTATCTCAACTAAGTCAAAAGTAGTTTCTATTTTTTTAAATTTTCTTTGATTAATAATCTCTTTGGCAATTCTTCTAGAAGAATGCTCTTCACCATAAGTATATATAATATCTGCTAGCAAACTTTCACTCGTAGAGTTAATTAAATCATAAGCATTATTTCCCTTTTGACTCATTCTCATATCTAAAGGGGAATTATACTGAAACGAAAAACCTCTATCTGGAGAACTTAATTGCATTGAAGATAGGCCAAGGTCTAATAAGATGCCGTCTACTTTTTTAAACCCAAGAGATGTTAAATAATTTCCTAGTTCTCCAAAATCGCCATGCATTGGATAGAATCTTTCTTTATAAATCTCTTTTATGTCTTTGCATAAATCTATTGCAAAAGAGTCTTTATCAATTCCAATTACCTTACAATCTGCACTCTCAAGGATCTTTTTAGTATGACCGCCTGCACCTAAAGTACAATCGATATAAATTTTTCCATCAGAAGGTTTTAAAATAGATAGAACTTCTTCAATCATAACCGACTTGTGATGAAGCTCTCTATCTAACATCATTTTTCTTCCTTTTGATCATTTGTAAAGTTAAGAGAAGGGCCAATAAGATCCCGATTTTCTAAAGCTTTAATTCTTGCTTTATTTTTAAAATCTTGAAACGCAGAAGGTTGCCACATTTGAAATTTTTGCCCCAACCCAGCAAAAGTAACTTTATCTTTTAAGTTTGCATGTTCTATTAAGTTTTCTGGTAAAGATATTCTCCCGTCTTGATCATAATTCAATTGGTAAGTTTCTGAGAAAAGAGCAGTTGTTAAGGCGTCTGTTTCTTCCGCAAATAATTGCATCCTTTCAACGCTTTCTGAAATTTGTTTAATTAAATTCTGCCCTCCTCCATCAATCGACTGGGAGGTAAATGAAGGATATAGATAAACGCCTGCAAATCCTTGATATTCAAGAACAGATCTAAACTGAGAAGGCACAGAAACCCTCCCCTTAGAATCTATCTTGTTTTCTGTATTAGACAAAAATATTTTCATCATCAATTCCTCATAAAAGGCATACGCGTGGCGTCATATTATGGGTTATCATGGGATTTTATGGGAGTCAATGGTTTTATTTGGAAAAAAAACCAATAAATAGCTGTTTTGTGGATAACTTTTACTAGAATTGAATAAATTTTGTCAGATAGCTTATAAGCCGGGTTCTGTATCCACAAAGTGGTGATGATCATTCATCTGGGATTTATGTTACCATAAATCTCTAGCAACCTACCCGAATAGCGAGGAAAGAGACTATTCCTAAAGCCACTCCTATTTGGTCTTGCTCCCAGTGGGGTTTACCGAGCCATGCTTGTTACCTAACATGCGGTGCGCTCTTACCGCACCTTTTCACCCTTACCATAATGGCGGTTTATTTCTGTGGCACTTTCCCTAAG
>JAZAJI010000051.1:0-7754 GCA_036230365.1 Pseudomonadota bacterium | reverse complement strand
AAATTCAGTAATTTAAGTATATTGTTTTTTAAATAAATTTTTAGCGGTGATTCGTAATATAGAATTACTAATAATGTACTAAAATTATAATATTATTATAAAATAATACATTTATGGTAGTATATGTAAAAAAAATACTACATATAGTATATGATAATAATAAACTTAATAATAATCAAAAAAATGGCTGTTTTCTAACGTTATCCACATAAATTTATATAAATATGGCGAAAATTTGACAAAAAATTGATTGTTTAGTTGACATATTAGCAAGAAATCTATCGAATCTAAGCACAGTGAAGATCCGGGGGGATCGCACTAAAAACATGCAAAGGAGGATTTAGCATGCTTAATTCAGCAAAAAACTTTCTACGTGAACTAGTTCAACTTGGACTTTTATTAATCGCAGTAGCAGTAGTTCTACAAGTTATTTTCGGTAGCGCTGTACCATTTGTTGGTGGAGACATCGTTGGTAATTTAACTGGACTTATTGGTAGCTTAGGCGACGGTGGTCTAGTTGGATTGATTTCAGTAGGAATTATCCTATATCTTCTTGATCGTGCTTAGTTAAATCTAACACATTAAGTTGTAGAAAGGGAGGCATCGAAAGATGTCTCCCTTTTCTTTTTTTTGATGTAAAATAAAATAAATTAATTATTAGGAGTAATGTAATGTCAGGAACTGGTAACTGTTTATGTGGTGATGCAAAATTAAATTTTAGCGCAGATCCTTTATTTTTTCTTTTATGTCATTGCACTGATTGTCAAAAAGCAACCGGAAGTCCAATTGCATCTATCATTGGAGTGCCTGAAGATAGTTTTGAAATAACAGGGGATATTCAAAGCTATAAATGCGACACAAATGTTACTCGATCATTTTGTAAAAAATGTGGATCCCAAATTTTTAGCCAAGCAGAAGGAGCCCCAGGTTTAATTTTACTAAAAACTGGAGTTCTCGATGAAGAGCCAAGTATTAAACCAACTATGGTATGCTGGACTGATAGCAAGCCCACTTGGTTAGATATAAAACATCCCGAAGTTAAATTTGATAAAAACCCTAAATAAAAAGTATTAGTTTTTTAATTATATTTTCATGAAGATTTTAACTAAACCAGTTTTAATATCATATGGCGCTTTAGCAGTGCCTCTGGCTGCTTTAGGTTTGCCTTTAACAGTATATTTACCTCCTTTTTATGAAGGGCCTGTTGGGTTAAGTGTTGGGACAGTTGGTATTATATTTATGATGGCTCGATTTTGGGATATTTTTACTGATCCTTTAATGGGGGTATTAGTTGACCGTTATCCAAGTAGGTGGGGTAAAAGAAAACACTGGATCGTTATTGGTATTCCAGTTTTAATGATTGCTTCTTGGTTTATATTTATTCCTTCTGAAGATGTTCAGTCACCTTTTTACTTAGTTTTTTGGTTATTCATCTTATATTTATCTTACACTTTCGTTGGGTTAACCCAACAAGCCTGGGGAGTTGATTTAACTTCAAAATATGATGAGAGGTCTCTCGTTTATGGATGGCGTGAGATAGGGTCTATTTTTGGAATGATGGCTGTTTTAGCTTTTCCGGCAATACTTGAGATTTTAAATTATGACTTTAGAACTATGATTTCTGGGATGGGTTATTTTTTACTTTTTGCTTTTCCAATTACTGCTATCGTAAGTTTATTAATTATACCTGATGATAAAAATTCAAAAGGGACAACTTTTCCAAGATACTCAGATTTAAGAAAAATCTTAAAAAACAATAGGCCTTTAAAGAGAACACTAATGGCCGAGATATTATGTAGTACTGCTTCTTCTATTTCAGGCTCAACTTATATATATGTAGCCAGACACGTTTTTGATCTTGGTGATATTTCTAGTCGTATTCTCTTTATCTATTTTTTAGCCGGATTAATTGCGATGCCATTGTGGATGAAAATCTCCTATAAAATT
Source organism: Pseudomonadota bacterium (assembly GCA_036230365.1). Lineage (GTDB taxonomy): Bacteria > Pseudomonadota > Alphaproteobacteria > MED-G09 > MED-G09 > AG-430-B22. Next base: position 5,807 of record JAZAJI010000051.1, on the reverse strand, counting down.
GGTAAGCATAATGCCCTGATTGTATCTGCTTTATTGTGTTTTGCAGTATTGGCAACATATTTTCCTTTACCTTTATTTATTGATATTTCTGATGCTTTTTGGACAGTAATTATTCTAACAACCTTATATGGAATTGGTTACGGTGCACCTTTTACATTAACTAGAGCACTTATGGCAGATATTGTTGATGCCGATGAACTAAGAAGTGGAGAAAAGAGACCTGCTTTATTTTTTTCTGTTTTAACAACTTTATCTAAATTTGGCAGTGCAATAGCCGTAGGGACGGTTTATTTATATCTTGAATCAATTGGATTTGGGTCTAGCAATTTTGTTTCTCAAGAGATTAAAAATTCCTTACTTTTTGCTTTTTCATTTTTTCCAATGTTACTTTATTTCTTAGCAGCGATGGTTTGTATAGGATATGAATTAACCCCTGAAAAGCATAAGCAAATACAAATAGAATTAGAAAGTAAAAGTTCATAACGATATTACTTGCCAATAGAAGATTCATGTTTAGCCTAATCTTATTATTTTGGAGGAATTGATATGGGGCCATTAGAGGGAGTAAAAATTATAGATATCTCAACAATAGTTTCAGGGCCATTGGCTGCATCTATGTTGGGCGATCAAGGGGCAGAAGTAATTAAAATTGAGCCTCCATTTCGAGGTGAGAATGCAAGAGTTATGGGGCCAATTAAGGAAGAAATTGGAGCTCTTTTTGCTGTTGTTAATAGATCAAAAAGAAGTCTTGCCATGGATTTAAAAAAAGAAGAGTCGAAAGAAATCATTTTTAAATTAGTTGAAAGTGCTGATGTTATTATTGATAATTTTAGACCTGGCACTCTTGAAAGACTCGGTCTTGAATACAATGTATTAAAAAAGCATAATCCAAAAATTATTCAAATGTCTATAACTGGTTATGGTGAAACTGGACCTTATTCTAAAAGAAGAGTTTATGATCCTTTAATTCAGGCTACAGCAGGTGTTTCAGATGCGCAATCACTTGAGGGCCAGCCTAAATATATGAAAACACTAATGTGCGATAAGATTACTTCTATTACAGCTGCACAAGCAATGACGGCCGCTCTCTTTAAGAGAGAAAAAACTAATGAAGGGCAGCGCATAACATTATCGATGTTAGATACTGCATTGTATTTTATGTGGTGTGATTCAATGTATAATTATACATGGCATGGAGATGATTGGGCGCCAATGCCAAATATTGCTGATTTCTATGAACCGGTAAAAACAAAAGATGGTTTTATTGCTCTTGTAGCAATTAATGACAGTGAGTTTGCCGGAGTTCTTAAAGCAATCGGAAAAGAAGATTTACTTGAAGACGAAAGATTCTCTACTACAGAAAGTAGATTAATGAATGTAATGGAAATGCAGGAAATCCTTTTAAATGCTTATTCTGAATTTACCTCTGAAGAGCTAGTAAAAAAGATGGAAGAGAATGATGTTCCTGCAGCAAAAATCAATACTCGTGAAGAAGTTCTAAATGATCCTCAGGTCATTAATAATAATTCAATCATTAATACTAACAGAGAGGGAAAAGAAATTTTAAGAGGCCCAAAACCCCCAGCTAATTTTATGGATACAAATTGTGATGAACCAGGTCTTAGTCCATCTTTAGGGCAACATTCATCTGAAATTTTAAAAGAATATGGTTACTCTGAAGATGACATTAATTCTTTAATAGATAATCAAATTATCCAAGGAGCAAAAATTGGCTAGCATAAGAAGCAAATTATGGGCAAGCATAATAAAAAGAGCTATAAAAAAAACTGGAGAAATTAAAGATATTACTAATACTAGAAGAGATTTTAGCGGAAATAATAAATCCTTTTTGGCAAACTATTGGAAAAAAAAGAAACAAATTAATTATTTAAATTTTAATATTGATGGTCTTCCAGTTTTAAGATTAGAAAATAAAGAAATACAATCAAATAAAACACTTTTGTATCTTCATGGGGGTGGTTATGTTGCTTGCGGCCCAGAAACTCATGGAGCTTTAATAACTGAATTATCTTTACTGTCTAAATCTCATGTATTATTTCCAATTTATAGATTGGCGCCTGAAAATCCATTTCCTGCCGCTATAGAGGACGCTATAAGTTCTTATCAATATCTTTTAGAAGAGGGAATAAATCCAAAAGATATATTTATAGCTGGCGATAGTGCTGGTGGCGGCCTAACAATGGCTTTATTACAAAAAATTAAAGAAAAGAATTTACCAAATCCTTCATGTGCAATAGTTATCTCTCCATGGACGGATCTAACTTTAAGTGGAAAATCTATGATCGAAAGAAAAGATAGAGATCCAATGCTTACTACTGGACCAGGAATGAATATGCTTGTTAAAGCTTATTGTGGAGAAGAAGATCCAAGGAACCCTCTTATTTCATGTATTTTTGCTGATCTTGAAGGAATGCCTCCTATTCAAATACAAGTGGCTTCAGAAGAAGTAATATATGATGATAGTATTCGATTACAAGATAGATTAAAAAAATATGAAGATAATGAAGTTGAATTTATTGAATGGGATGGATTATTTCATGTTTTTCAAGCTTTTTGTTCTGGTTGGTTAGCTATTCCAGAAGCAAAAAAATCTATTAAAGAAATGGCAAAATATAGCAATAGATATATTACTTAATAATTTTTCTTATTGATTTACTGATATCTTCTATGGCTTTTTTAGTTAATTTAATTTCAAGTGGCCAAGAAATAAATCCATGCACGGCATTATCGTATTCAATATGTTCGACACTATTTCCTGCTTCTTTCAAGGCTTTTGCATATTCCCTTCCTTCATCTCTTAAAGGATCGCTTAAGACAGTGATAATATAAGCTGGCGGTAAATTAGATAAATCTTTTGCTTGAATTGGCGAAACTCTCCAATCTTCTCTTTCTTTATCATTTGTTAAGTAATGTTCATAAAACCATCGCATTAAATTTCTAGTTAAAATATATCCTTCAGCATTCTCTTCATATGATTTAAATTCTTTAGAGCCTTCAATAACAGTGTATATTAGTATTTGATAATTTATATCTAAAGCATTGTCTTCTCTAGCCATTAAAGACATAACAGCAGCTAAATTTCCGCCTGCACTATCGCCTGCGACAATTAATTTTTCTGGATCAACATTTAAGTGATCATGATTTTCTTTTATAAATTTTATAGCTGCGTAGGAATCTTCAACTGGTACAGGAAATTTAAAATCTGGAGCTAAACGATATTCAACAGAAAATACTCTACATCCTGAAGTATTAGATAAATGCCTGCAAAGAATATCATGCCCATTTCTTGATCCTATTACCCAGCCACCGCCATGGTAATAAATAATTGCAGGTAATTTATCTTCATATGAAGCGCCTTTCGGAAGATAATGATACATTTTAATAGGGCCAAAAGGACCATCTGCGCCAATTTCTACAACTGAGCCAACTTCTGGGCTTTCATCTTTAGATCCTGCAGTCCATGGTATTTGTCTTGCTTCATTTGCTGACATTTCTTCATATTTAATACCAAGTTCATTTACTAGGTCGAGCCTTTCTTTGATTTGTTTATCAAATTTATATTTTGTCAATTATTTTCCCCCAGGCAATCTAATGTTATCAACTAATTTATAAACTTCAATAGGCGGAGCTTTAGAAATTGAAGAAATTGTTATTGCAAAAATAAAATTTACTAGCATTCCGATAACGCCAATACCTTCTGGTGAAATTCCTAAAAACCAATATTCAGAATTATTCAATTCTGGAGAAATAAATTTAAAGAAAATAATGTAAGAAGCTGTAAATAGAAGACCGCTAATCATTCCAGTTATTGCACCATAAGAGTTCATTCTTTTAGAAAAGATTCCCATAACTATAGCAGGGAATATTGATGCTGCAGCTAAGCCAAAAGCAAACGCCACTACTTGTGCAACAAATGCAGGTGGATAAATACCAAATATACCGGCAATTATAATTGCCGTTGCAGCAGAAATTCTTGCCAAAAGTAATTCTTGTTTTTCGTTAATAGAGGGTTTAAGAGTTTTTTTCATTAAATCATGACTTATTGCAGATGAAATTACTAGTAATAGTCCAGCAGCTGTTGAAAGTGCGGCAGCTAGAGCGCCTGCAGCAACCAATGCAATTACCCAATTAGGTAATCTTGCAATTTCTGGGTTTGCTAAAACCATAATATCTCTATCTATATAGATTTCATTATCGTTTTCTGTAGGTGTATTAAGAGTTAATCTTTGGCTAAATTTACCTCTTTGATTTGAAAATTTAGGTTTAACATTTTTTAATGCATTTCCTGCCCGATATTGAATAATTCCGTCATCATTTTTATCGGTCCAAGAAATTAATCCAATATCTTCCCAATTCTTAAACCATGAAGGGGTTGAGATATAGGAGCTATTATCTATAGTATTTACAAAGTTTAATCTAGCGAATGATGATACAGCTGGAGCAGTTGTATATAGAATAGCGATAAAAACCAATGCCCAACCTGCTGATGTTCTGGCGTCTTTAACTCTAGGAACTGTAAAAAACCTCACTATGACATGAGGCAAACCTGCGGTCCCAATCATAAGTGCTGCAGTTATACAAAATATATCAATTTTTGAACGAGAAAATTCAGTATATGAATTGAAGCCAATATCATTTAAAACAAGATTTAATTTATCAAGTAGGTATATATCTTCGGTTAACAGTTTTGAGCCGAACCCCAGTTGAGGGATTGGATTTCCGGTCATTAAAATAGAGATAAATATTGCTGGAACCATATATGCAAATATTAAAACACAGTATTGAGCAACTTGAGTATATGTTATTCCTTTCATTCCGCCTAAAACAGCATAAATAAATACAATAGCCATGCCAATTACTACGCCAGTGTTAATATCAACTTCAAGAAATCTAGAAAATACAATACCAACGCCACGCATCTGCCCCGCTATATATGTAAATGAAATAAATATAAGGCAAATTACAGCCACTAATCTTGCAATATTTGAATAATATCTATCACCAATAAAATCTGGAACAGTAAATTTTCCAAATTTTCTTAAGTATGGAGCAAGTAAAAGAGCTAAAAGGACATATCCCCCTGTCCACCCCATCAAGTAAACAGACCCATCTCTGCCCATAAATGATATTATTCCTGCCATAGAAATAAATGAAGCAGCCGACATCCAATCTGCCGCTGTTGCCATTCCGTTTGCTATAGGATGAACACCGCCACCAGCAACATAAAATTCTCCAGTTGATGAGGCTTTAGACCATATAGCAATTCCTATATAAAGAGCAAAAGCTGCTCCAACAATAATATATGTTAAGGTTTGCGTATCCATATTTATTCTTCAGAAATATCGAATTTTTTATCGAGTCTGTTCATTAAAAAACAATAGACCACAATAAGGATTACAAAAATTATAATTGATCCTTGCTGAGCAAACCAAAAACCAATTTGAAAACCGCCAATTTTAATTTTATCTAGCTGATCTGAAAAAATAATTCCTGCACCAAAAGAAGAAAGAAACCAGATAAGGAGAAGAGTAAAAACAATTTTTAAGTTTGAATTCCAATAGGAGTATTTATTTATCTTTTTGTTATCCATTTATTTCTCATGAAATTACATATGGTATTAAGAAAACAGAAATTAAAGCTATAATGATAATTCCTATTATATTTAATACTACTCCGCTTATCATCATTGATCTTATACTTATAAATCCTGAACCATAAACAATTAAATTAGGAGGGGTTGCTACAGGTAACATAAATGCACAACTTGCAGCTAAAGTTATTGCTGC
>JAZAJI010000050.1:0-3515 GCA_036230365.1 Pseudomonadota bacterium | reverse complement strand
GCGGTTAATCAGAATTTTCAAGAATCATTAAAGTGGTATAAATTAGCATCTAAGCAGGGTCATAGCGCAGCACAAAATAACCTTAGTTTACTTTACGAAGAAGGTATCGCAACTAAACAAGATATATTAGATGCAATAAAATTCTATAGATGCGGAAATTAGGAATGTAATAATGAAATCAGTAATTGTTTTAATTCTTGTTTTTCTTTTTGGCTTTATAACAACTTTAATGTTCTTTGGTGGTTGATATTTAAATAATTAAGGATTAAGAAACTTCTTTAAATATTAATTGAATTATATCGATGTCAAAAAGATCTGAAAATAATTTAGTCACAATTTCAACCTTGAAAAAATTAAAAAAAAGAGGTGAAAAATTTGCCTGTCTAACTTCTTATGAGGCAACATTAACTGAAAAGATGAGTCAAGCAGGTGTTGATATTATTTTAGTTGGCGATAGCTTGGGAATGGTTATACAGGGGCATGACAGCACTTTACCGGTAACAATGGATGATTTAATTTACCACCTTAAATGTGTTGTTAAAGGAAATACACGCTCACATATAATGGCTGATATGCCTTTCATGAGTTATTCAACAGATCATTTAGCCTTAGAAAATGCAACAAAATTAATGCAAAATGGCGCCCATTCAGTAAAAATTGAGGGGGGATCTTGGATATGTAAATTAACATCTATTTTAGCTGAACGAGGGATACCTGTTTGCGCTCATATGGGGTTAACTCCTCAATCGATTAATAGAATTGGAGGTTACTTTGTTCAAGGAAGAGATATAAACAAGAAGAAACATATGATTGAAGAAGCAAAGTCATTAGAGGATGCTGGTGCCTCTATGATACTACTAGAATGTATCCCAAATGATCTAACAATTGAAATAATGGATAATATTTCAGTTCCCGTTATTGGTATTGGTGCTGGGCAAAAGACAGACGGACAAATTATGGTAGTTCATGATCTTTTAGGAATATCATGCTTGGAAAAAAGCCCTAAATTTGTGAAGAATTTTTTAAAAGGATCTTCAAGTATAGAAAGCGCAATTTCTAAATACGTCAAAAGTGTAAAAAATAAAACTTTCCCATCAAAATCCCACACTTTTTATTAATATGAAAATAATTAAATCAATATCTGAGGCTGAAAGAATTTTAGGCCCAAAAAAGAATTTAATATTAATTCCAACAATGGGAAATCTACATAAAGGTCACCTAAGTCTTATTGAAGAAGGTAAAGGTATTAAGGGCCCAATAGTTGTTTCTATCTTTGTAAATCCTCTCCAATTTGGTCCTAATGAAGATTTCAATCAATATCCTAGAACAATTGAGTCTGACTTAGATAAGTTAGAAGAAATTAATTGCGAATTTGTTTTTATTCCTGGAAATGATTTTGTTGATGGTATTAAAAGTATTATAGCACCGCCTTTAGCAAAAAGATTATGTGGAAAAAATAGACCCCAGCATTTTGATGGTGTTTTATCTATTATTAATAAAATTTTTAATACTATTAAACCGCAAGTAAGTTTTTTTGGTTTAAAAGACTATCAGCAATATATTTTAATTAAAGATTTTGCCAAAAATTATTACCCAAATATGGAAATAATTGGATGCCCAATTATTAGAGAAGATGACGGTTTGGCTATGTCCTCAAGAAATAATCTTCTTTCGATTGAAGAAAGAAAATTGGCACCTTGCTTATATAGAAGATTGAAATGGATCCATGATAATAAAGATAACTATCCAATAAGTGACTTGGTTAAAAGATCTTTAAATTTTTTGGAGTCAAAAAATTTTAATATCGATTATTTAAATATATATGATTTAGGAAATCTTAATGACAAGAATACATTTGATAAAGGAGCATTAATTGCTGTTGCAGCTAAATTAGGTTCGGTTAGGTTAATAGATAATATAATTTGTAGAAATTAATTGATAAAGACTATCATCGCCATAATTGACCAAGTTAAAAGTCCTAGAAATATAATTAAAAATACAAATTTCATCTAATTTTTTGGTGGAGCTAGGCGGGCTCGAACCGCCGACCTCTTGCATGCCATGCAAGCGCTCTCCCAGCTGAGCTATAGCCCCTATTACTCTTCTTCATTTTTGGATTTAACTGAACCTATTACTTCCTCAACTGATTCATCTTCGCTATCTTCAAGAAATTCATCATCACCATCAATATCATCATCAATATCATCATCAATATCAAATTCTTCTAATTCATCAATTTCTTCTTCATTAGAATCTTCTGTTATGTTATCACTGCCATCTTCTTCATCAATAATTTTTTCGTCATCATTTAATTTATCAATAGAATTTTCTTCAGAACTATCTTCACCATTTCCCGAATCTGATACTTCCTGATTTTCGTTTTGAGATGTTGCTTCAGCTTTTTTGCTCTCTTCCTCTATTTTAAGATGTTCCTTAATTAAGTTGGAGATATTAAATCCGCAACTTGGGCATATAATTTCAGGTTTACCTAAATCATAAAATTTAACTTCACACTCAGGACATAAGAGTTTCTTTCCAAGTTTATCTTTTTCCAATTTTTACCCCTTTAAAATTAAACATGATTTGCCATGTACAAATCTTACTGTCAAAACTATATATTTATTTATTAATAATAAATCAAATAAACAACAAAAATTAATATTATGTTATATAACTTATACAAATGAAATCTATAAGTAGTAAAAAATTAAAAGGCAATATTTTAATTCCTGGTGATAAGTCAGTTTCCCATAGAGTGGTTATTCTTTCTGCTTTATCAATAGGTAAGAGTAAAATAACAGGTCTACTTGATAGTGAAGATGTAATTAAAACAATTGATGCAATGAAGAAATTTGGTGCGGAGATAAAATTTAAAAGTAATGGTATTTGTTATATTAATGGTATTGGTTTAGGTGGTATTTCCGAACCAAAAAAACCTTTGGATTTCGGTAATTCAGGTACTTCCGCAAGACTTATAATGGGGCTTGTTTCTACACATCAAATTACTACAATTTTCACTGGTGATGATTCACTGTCTAATAGGCCAATGAAAAGAGTTTTAAAACCTTTGGAAAATTTTGGTTCAAATTTCTCATTAAGAGATGACAATTATTTACCAGCAATTGTAAAGGGCTCTAAATTGCCTATTCCTTTTAATTTTGAACTCAAAGAGCATTCGGCACAAATAAAATCAGCAATCTTATTAGGCTCATTAAATACTCCTGGAATAACAAGGATTGTAGATAAATTTAATACTAGGGATCATACTGAAAGGTTATTAGAATTGTATGGCGCAGACATAAAAATAAATAAGAAAGGTTCTAAAAAAGAGATATTAATAAATGGAATTAATGATTTAAAAGCAATTGATCTAGAGGTGCCAGGAGACCCCTCTTCAGCAATAGTTCCGATAATTTCAGCATTAATTTGTACAGATTCAGATATTCTTGTTAAAAATATTTTGATTAATCCAACAAGAGATGGAGCATTTAAGGTTCTAAAGGAAATGGGGGCAA
>JAZAJI010000049.1:0-6058 GCA_036230365.1 Pseudomonadota bacterium | reverse complement strand
AGTAAGGATGGAAAAGATTACACACCATCTTTTAAATGATATCAATCTTGATACTGTAGATTTTCAAGAAAACTACGATAATTCAGAAAGTGAACCAATTGTTTTACCTGCAGAATTCCCAAATTTGTTAGTTAATGGTTCAGGCGGTATTGCAGTCGGAATGGCAACAAATATTCCGCCCCATAATTTATCAGAAGTTACTGATGCATGTATTGCTTTAATTGATAATCCAGAAATTGGTTATGAAGAATTATTTGAAATTATTCCTGGACCAGATTTTCCTACCGGAGGTTTTATCCTCGGAAAAAATGGAGCTAAAAGTGCTTATAGTGAGGGAAAAGGCTCAATAGTAATGCGAGGAAAGGTTGAGACAGAAGAGATTAGAAAGGACCGAGAAGCGTTAATTGTTACTGAAATTCCTTATCAATTAAATAAAGTTTTATTAATTGAGAAAATTGCTGATTTAGTTAGAAATAAGACTATTGAAGGAATATCTGATCTGCGAGATGAAAGTGATAGACACGGAATGAGAATAGTAATTGAATTAAAACGTGATGCTATGGCTGATGTAGTTTTAAATCAACTATATAAATTTACTCAATTACAAACATCTTTTGGAGCAAATATGGTCGCCCTTGATCGAGGTTCTCCAAAATCAATGACTCTTAAGGAAATGTTAAATTGTTTTATAAATTTCCGTGAAGAGGTTGTAACGAGAAGACTAAAGTTTCAATTAAATAAAGCGAGAGATAGAGCTCATATATTAGTAGGGCTTGCCATAGCTGTTTCAAATATTGACGAAATTATTAAGTTAATTAGATCATCAAAATCACCTGCAGAAGCAAGAGAAGATCTTATGGATCGTGAATGGCCTGCTAAAGATGTTAAATCTCTTATTGAATTAATTGATGACCCAAGACATGGAATAACAAAAAAAGGGAACTGCTCGTTTACCGAAGAGCAAGCAAGGGCGATTTTAGAATTAAGACTTCAAAGATTAACAGCTATGGGCATTGGAGAGATTCAAAATGAATTAGACGAATTAAAAACTACCATTGAGAGTCTTTTATTAACATTAGGTAGTAAAGATAAAATCTATAACATAATTAAAGAAGAACTAATCTTTGTTAAAGATAATTTTGCCATACCTAGAAGAACTGAAATTCTTGGCGAGCTTGATGATGTGCAAGATGAAGATTTAATTAAAAAAGAGGATATGGCGGTTACCGTTAGTAGATCTGGTTATATTAAAAGAGTTCCTTTATCCACATACCGAGCACAAAATAGAGGAGGCAAGGGTAGAGCTGGAATGCAAACAAAAGATGATGATTTTGTCCGTCATATTTTTATGGCTAATACTCATCAACCGATACTTTTCTTTTCCTCAAAGGGTATGGTTTATAGGTTAAAAACATGGAAATTACCTCTTTCTAGCCCACAAGCAAAAGGTAAAGCCATGATTAATTTATTACCCCTTGATGACGATGAAAGAATAACAACTGTTATGGCTCTTCCTGAAAATCAAGACGAATGGGAAAACTTATTTGTTGTCTTTGCCACTTCTTCAGGTGGAATTAGAAGAAATTCATTAGCTGATTTTTGGAGAATTAATAAGAATGGTAAAATTGCTATGAAACTTGATTCAAGCGAAAGAATAATATCCGTTCAAACGTGCACCGAAGAAAATGATATTCTTCTAACTAGTAGAAAAGGTCAAAGCATAAGATTTAATGTTGAAAAAGTTAGAGTTTTTGCATCTAGATCATCTACTGGAGTAAGAGGTATTAAACTTCAAAAAGGAGATAGTGTTGTTGGTATGTCTGTTTTAAATAGGGTAAAGGCAACAAATGATGAATTAAGAGCATATTTAAAAATGGCATCAATTATGAGAAAGGCGACATCTGACGATGATACAGAAGAAGATGAAATTGAAATAGATGGTAATGATATAGAGCTATCTACTGAGAGGTATTCTGAGTTAGCTGCTAGTGAAGAGATAATCCTTACTGTCGCTTCAAATGGACAAGGTAAAAGATCTTCAGCGTATGAATATAGAACTACCAATAGAGGTGGAAAGGGTGTAATTGGTATTAAATTAACAAAATCGCATGGTGATTTAGCTGCATCATTTGCGGTTGAAGATAATGATCAGATTATGCTTATTGATAATAATGGTAAATTAATTAGATGCCCTGTTTCAGATATTAGAGTTATGGGAAGAACTACTCAAGGCGTTAAAATATTTAATATAGACAAAAAATCACATGTTGTTAGTGTAGAAAGAATATTTGAAAGCGAAGGTGAAGAGGAATGAAAATAGCTGTATATCCTGGTTCTTTTGACCCTTTTACTCTTGGTCATAAAGATATTCTTTTAAGAAGCTCTAAAATCTTTGATAAGGTTATTGTTGCTATTGGTGAAAATAAAGATAAAAAAGGTTTATTTTCTGTTGAAGAAAGAATTTTAGATATAAATAAAGAAATCAATGATATAGGAGCAGATAATAATGTTATGGTTGAATCATTTTCTGGTCTTATAGTTGATTTTGCAAGAAAGAATAACGCAAATATCCTAATAAAAGGCGTAAGAGGCCCTGTTGACTACGATTATGAATTACAGATGGCCGGAATGAATTCTGTTATGAATCCTGATATTGAAACTATTTTTTTAATTTCTAGACCTGAATATAGCTATATTTCTTCATCCTTAGTTAAACAAATAGCAGGAATGAAGGGTGACTTTTCTAGTTTTGTTAGCCCAATAATGCAAGAATCTATAAATAATAAAATTTAATATGTTAAATTGTAAAATTATATTAACTAGAGCTTTTTTAATTTTAATTTTTTTGGCGGTAATAATGACAAACACACAAGCAAAAGACTCAAATTCTAACATTATAAAAATGGAAATTACTCAAAATGCAGAAATTACTGATCCATCAGAAACTGCTCCAGTAGTTGAGGTTGTTATAAAATTATTTCCTGATGTTGCGCCAAAACATGTTTCTCAAATTTCTTTACTTGCAAGCGAAGGTTTTTATGATGGAATTATTTTTCATCGAGTTATTGATGGTTTTATGGCCCAAACTGGAGATCCAACAGGCACGGGAATGGGCGGCTCTGATTTACCTGATATTAGGGCAGAATTTAATGATAAGCCTTTCGTTCGTGGAACTTTAGGCATGGCGCGATCACAACATCCAGATAGCGCAAATTCACAATTTTTTATTTGTTTCGGAGAAGCCTCCTTTTTGAATGGTCAGTATACAGTTTTTGGCGAGGTAATAGAAGGCATGGAATATGTAGATAAAATTTTAAGAGGAGAACCACCAGATTATCCTGATAAAATTATTTCAATGAAAGTTTCTAATGATGGATAAATGTTTCTCAAAGATTTTTCATTTAATTTACCAAAAGAATTAATAGCGACTAAACCTGCTTATCCAAGAGATTCTTCAAAACTTTTAGTATTAAAAAAGTTTAAATTATACGAAGAAACTTTTTTTTCTAATTTATCTAGTTATTTAAAAGAAGGTGATTTAGTCGTTTTAAATAATACCAAAGTTAATGCCTCGAAGATTAATGGCACTAAAATTAATCATAATTCTTCTGTTGAATTTACATTTATTAATAACACGAGTAGGGGTTTGTGGAGCTGTTTTGCTTTACCTGGAAAAAAAGTAAAGATAGGCGATATATTTCTTTTTAATGATGTTGAGGGCAATATTGTAAAAAAGGATAGAGAAACTATTTATATAGATTTTAAAGAAAATAATTCAAAATTTATAAATATTTTAAATGAAAATGGCAAAATATCTTTACCTCCATATATATCAAAAGTTAGAGAATTAAATGAAGATGATAATACTTCTTATCAAACGATATATTCTGAAGTTAATGGATCAATTGCAGCGCCGACTGCAGGTTTGCACTTTACTGATAAAGTTTTTGAGGACTTAAAAAAAATGAATATTGATATAGAAAAAATTACTTTGAATATAGGTCCGGGAACTTTTTTACCTTTAAGAAAAGATAAAGTAAATGATAACAAGATTCACTCAGAAAAAATTTTTATTTCTGAAAAAACATCTAAAAAACTTAATGATGCATATTTAGATAAAGATAGAAGGATTATTTCTATAGGGACAACTACATTACGAGCTTTGGAATCATCTTTTGATAAAGATAATCTATTTAAACCTTATGATGATTTTACTGATATATTTATATATCCAGGAAAAAGAATTCATTCAATTAATGGTTTAGTTACAAATTTTCATTTACCCGAGTCCTCTCTTTTTATTTTGATATGTTCATTAATTGGTACTAAAACTGCATTAGAAATGTACAAATATGCAATTAAAAAACAATTCCGTTTTTACTCTTATGGAGATGCTTGTTTTTTATTAAACCAAAATTATGACTAAATTTAAATTTACAATTAAAAAAAAAGACAACCTAGCAAGATCAGGGGTAATTAACACAAAAAGAGGCTCAATTAAGACTCCTGCGTTTATGCCTATTGCTACTCAAGGGTCAGTTAAATTTACACCAATTGAATTAATTGAAGAAATTGGATATGAATTAATTCTATCTAATAATTATCATCTTTTACTAAGACCTGGTTTGGATACTTTAGCTAAATTTGACGGGGTGTCTAATTTTATGTCTTGGAATAAACCTGTTTTAACTGATTCCGGGGGATTTCAGGTTATGTCGCTTGCTAAATTTACAAAAATTTCAAAAAAAGGAGTTGAGTTCCAGTCACATATTGATGGCTCAAAACATTTTCTAACCCCTGAAAATGTTATTGATTCACAAAACCTTATAAAATCAGATATTCAAATGGTCTTAGATGAATGTACAAAATTTCCTGAAACTCATGAGAATGTAAAAAAATCTATGGAATTATCACTTCATTGGGCAGAAAGATCAAAAGATTACTATCTTAAAAATATTGATAATATTTATGGGGCTCAATTTGGTATCATTCAAGGAGGTGTTTTTGAGGACCTCAGAAAAATATCTATTAAGGAGTGTATTGACCTAGATTTTCATGGTTATGCTATAGGCGGGCTTGCTGTTGGCGAAGGACATGATGAGATGGTTAAGGTTTTAGATTACACAACACCCAATCTTCCTGAAAATAAAGTTAGATACTTAATGGGTGTTGGCAGACCAAAAGATATTGTTGAGGCAGTTTATAGAGGCGTTGATATATTTGATTGTGTTGTGCCAACAAGAGAAGGAAGGCATGGTAGCGCTTATTTAGGAAACAAAAATATAAATTTAAAAAATTCACAATTTGAAGATGATCACTCACCCTTAGATGAAAGTAGTGATTTTTTTGTTTCAAACAAATACTCAAAAGGATACTTGCATCATTTATTGAAAATTAATGATCCTTTGGGTTCTTTGCTTATTTCAATTCATAACTTGAATTATTATTTTTCACTTATGAAAGATCTTAGGAAAAGTATTGAAGATAATAAATTAGAAGATTTTAGAGAATTATTTTATCAAGAATAAGTTAACTATCACTTTCAATAATTGTCTCTTCTTCGATATTATTTTCATCTATTTTTGCAGCATTAATACATTCTTCTTTATTAACCCCAGCAGCTGTACAAATTAGTTCTCCAGCTACAGGTATTTCATCATTTGTAGATGTACAAGATGATAATAAAAATATCAGTGGTACAAAAATATACAGTTTCATTAATAATCCCTCAATTAAGGATTAACATATTTATTGATGATTCAAAATAATAATTACTAACAGATTTCGTTTGATTTGATTTAAGCAAGCATTTAAAAGGTTAATTGAGTGGGCCCGTAGCTCAGTAGGTAGAGCACCTCCCTTTTAAGGAGATTGTCACAGGTTCGATCCCTGTCGGGCTCACCAACCTTAAACCCATGTCAGCCTTAGTTTTAAGAGATTTTCCACTCAAATTATATTTCTTAAATTTATAAGTTTTCGCAAAGTTTTCGCAAAAAAATTTGTTCTAGGTGAAAAAAAGGTTACTGTTTTGTTAGCAAGGAGGAAGTTATGAAGAAAG
>JAZAJI010000048.1:0-5300 GCA_036230365.1 Pseudomonadota bacterium | reverse complement strand
TTATATCTCTAAGCAATACCTGACCATCATTTAGCTCATCCCTCCAAATTATTATTGCTTGGAAGGTTAAAGGGCTCTCACAAAGTCCCTCTATCATTGCCTCTTTACCAGCCTCAATCCTTTTTGCAATAGCTATTTCGCCCTCTCTTGACAAAAGATCTACTGACCCCATTTCACGCAAATACATACGAACAGGATCATCAGTTCTGTCAGCTCTTTCAGTTGCAGCTTTTTTTGTTGCTACTACCTCACTCGCTTGCTCCTGCTCTTCTTCTTCATTCTCAATAACATTTATTCCCATCTCTGAAAGCATTGACATAACATCTTCAATTTGTTCTGAAGAAAATTCTTCTGATGAAATAACTTTATTCAATTCTTCATAAGTTACATAACCCACAGATTTAGCAGATTTAATCATTTTCTTTACAGATCTATTATTCATATCCAATAAAGCTGAATCAGTGTTATTATTTTGAGTGCTCTTTTTGTTTTTTTTACGTTTATTGACCATATTTCTCAGTTATCTTTTTTAATTGAATATCTTTCTGCTCTAATATACTTAACAATCTGTTTTCATCCTTATCATCAAGAATATTTTTATCAAAATTAACAATTTCATTATCTAATGATTTTATATGGTGATCATCATTATAAATTTCAAACCAAATTGTTGAAATAGACTGTATATTAGAATTTTTATAGTTAGACCAGTACTTCTTAGAAAATTTTAGATCATTTTCTAAAATAGTTGAGTAATTATTATTAATAAAATCTTTTGTTTTCTCAATATTAATATCCTTTTCCAAAGAAACATGAGCTATTAGATCGTCCCTAATTTTATTTAATTTTGTGTGATTAATAATTAAGTTTTCAATACTCTCATAATGCATATCAATAATTTCAGGGTAAATCAAAACTCCAGATATTAATAAAGACTCTAATCCAGAAGGAATTCTCTCGCCAGATGCAACTTTGCTTTTGATTATTTTTAGTTTATCAAAATCACCTGATTTAGTGTAATTCTTTCTAAAAGATTTATTGGAGCTATTGTAATTAAAGACCTTATCCAAAGATTCTTTAAAAAATAACCCATAATGCTTTCTGATATCTTTATCTTTTATTTGCCTAAGAATATCCCTTAATTCTTTTTCTAAATTTGCCCTTCCTTCAGGGCTAGATAAATCTGAGTCTTCAAATAAATTATTCCAAATTTGTTTATTAAGAGGTGTTGCATTTTTAATTAATTTACTAAATTCTTCTACGCCCTTTTCCCTCATGTAATCATCAGGATCTAAATTATCATTCAAATTTATAAATTTTATTGTTTTTCCGGCTCCAAGATTAGAAATACCAAGTTGAATTATGCGTTTAGCAGCTTTTTTTCCAGCCTCATCACCATCAAAACATATAATAGGAGAATCAGAAATACTCCATATTAAATTTAATTGCTTTTCTGTAGTCGCCGTCCCAAGAGGTGCAACTACATTAGTTATTCCCTTTGCGCATAGGCTTATAGCATCCATATAACCCTCGACAACTATAAGATTTTCATTTTCAGAAGAAACTTTTAAATTAGAATAATTATATAATAGTGATCCTTTATGAAAGATATCCGTCTCAGGAGAGTTCATGTATTTAGGAATATTTTCGTTATTTAAAACCCTACCACCAAATCCTGCAATTCTTCCGTAACTATCTCTGATGGGAAAAATTATCCTATCTCTATATCTATCATAATATTTCCCTTTATTTTTTTCATTTTCAATTATCAAACCTGAAAGAAATATTTCTTCATTTGTGAAACCTTTTTCAGTTAAATAATTAAGTAATGAAGAAAAATCATTTTTTGCATATCCAATATTATAAAAGCTAATAATATCCTTGTTTATTCCTCGATTTTTTAAATACTTTAAAGCTCTATTATCTGATTTTAGGTTTTCAATAAAATAATTATTAGCTTTTTCTGTAACTAGATATAACTTCTTTCTTAATGAAGCCCTCTTCTCTTCTTCCTTAGTTAATGTTCTTAACTCTACTCCAGCTTGATCGGCTAACTTTTCAACTGCTTGAGGGAATGTAAATCCTTCAACTTCGACCAAAAAGGTAAAAATATCTCCATGCTTATTTGTTGAAAAACAGTGATAAAATTTCTTTTCATTATTTACTGTAAAGGATGGAGTTTTCTCATTTTGAAAAGGCGATAAACCAATATACTCTTTTCCTCTTTTCTGCAAAGCAACTTTCTTTCCAACAACATCGGAAATTTCTATTTTTTCTCTTATTTCATCCAGTAAAGATTTTGAAAATTTCATCTTCTTTATTATACCTTAAGTATTTATTTTATCTTTAATTAATTTTGAAGCTAATCCTAGATCCATTTGCCCAGAGTAATCTCTTTTTAATAAACCCATTATTATACCCATACCCTTCATATCTTTAATATCATGCTCTAAAATAAGGCCATCAATTATAGAGATAATCTGATCTTCAGATAATTGCTTAGGCATAAATTCCTCTATAATTTTAATCTCAATTATCTCATTGCCGTATAAATCTTCTCTATTACCTTTTTTAAAAATTTCAGCAGATTCTTTTCTTTGCTTAATCATCTTTGATAAGATATTTATAATATCATTATCGTTTATATCATTAGAGTCGGACTCAGACCTCAAAGAAATCTCTAAATCCTTAATTGAAGAATTAATTAAACGTAAAGTTGAAACTCTTTTTTGATTTTTCTCTTTCATAGATTTAACTAAATCCTCGGCAATCAATTTTTTTAACATAGATAAAATCCTCCTAAAACAATCTATTAAGATATATAATTATAAAAAAAAATCATCAAAAGTTTTGAGGGCTTGACGTTGGAAGCTAGTATTTATAAATTCCGTCAATTTGTGTTTAAAATAATTGATTCGTTTTTAGTTATTTAAATTTTTGTGTAGAAATTTGATGGATTTAAAAATTGCTCCGAAAAAAGCCCACCTAGCACATAAAAATTTATTTTTCTTTTTCTTTAAAGGCCTTGCTGAATGGTAAAGTGGCCTCATAATAAACCCACTGGAGCACTTATTCTTAGTGAAGGAACAATTTTCAAAGGCTTTGGCCTTGGAAAAGAAGGGAAATCTTCTGGAGAAGTTTGTTTTAATACAGCTATAAGCGGCTACCAAGAAATAATGACAGATCCGTCTTATTGTTCCCAAATAATAACATTTACATTCCCGCATATCGGAAATGTAGGTTTAAATAAAGATGATGATGAAGGATCAAATAAACCATTTATTAATGGTGCAATTTTTAGATCCGTTATCACAAATCCTTCCAATTGGAGGTCAGAAATTACACTTAACAAATGGTTGGAAAAAAATGGAATTGTAGGTTTGTACGGCATAGATACAAGAGAATTAACCAATTTAATTAGAAAAAAAGGATTAATAAATGGCACAATAGTTAATGATTCAAAAGGCATCGATAATTTTGATATTTACTTAGAAGATAATTTATCTTTTGAAGGCATTAATAATCAAGACTTAGCTATCAAAGTAACTTGTGAAGAAGAAAAAGACTGGAAGGACAAAGAAATAAATATTTTCAATAATAAAGTTGAAAAAAAACAATCGGACTTTCATGTAGTGGTAATTGATTATGGTGTTAAAAAAAATATCCTTAGGTGTTTGGGTTCTAGATTTAACAAAATAACTATCGTCCCATGTACGTATAGTTTTCAAGATATTATGAACTTAAAACCTGATGGAATATTTTTATCTAATGGACCTGGAGACCCAAGCGCAACTGGAAAATATGCAATTCCTACAATCAAAAAAATTATTGAAAAAAATATACCCATCTTTGGCATTTGTCTAGGACATCAATTACTTGCACTTGCCCTCGGAATAGATACTTATAAAATGCATCAAGGTCATCATGGGGCAAATCATCCCGTTAAGGATTTAGAAAAATCTCAAGTCAATATTACATCAATGAACCATGGTTTTGCAGTAATGAACAAAAAATTACCAAAGAATATTAAGGAAACTCATATTAGTTTATTTGATGGAAGTAATTGTGGGATAGAGATGACAGATAAACTAGTTTTTTCAGTACAACATCATCCTGAAGCATCGCCTGGACCTAATGATAGTTATTATTTGTTTGATAAATTTTTAAACAATATAGAGAAAAGTAAGAATGCCTAAAAGAAAAGATATTAAGAGTATATTAGTCATTGGCGCCGGGCCAATAATTATAGGGCAAGCTTGTGAATTTGATTACTCTGGCACACAAGCTTGTAAGGTATTAAAGAATGAAGGCTATAGAATTATATTAGTCAATTCTAATCCAGCCACAATTATGACAGACCCTGAAGTAGCCGATGCAACTTACATCGAACCTATAACTGAAGATGTGATAAAAAAAATTATTAAAAAGGAGAAGCCTGATGCATTGCTTCCTACAATGGGTGGACAAACAGCTCTTAATGTTTCTCTTGAAGTATCAAATTCAGGTTTCTTAAAGGAATATAATGTTGAATTAATTGGAGCCAACGAAGAAGCTATATCTAAAGCTGAAAATCGTGAAGAATTCAAGGAGGCAATGAAGTCTATTGGACTTGAAACACCAAAATCATTTATTGCGCATAGCTTAAAAGAGGCGAAAGAAAAACTTAATGAGATAGGTCTCCCGGTAATTATAAGGCCATCATTTACTCTTGGTGGAACAGGAGGAGGAATAGCTAACAATTTAGAGGAATTTAATTCAATTGCAGAAGATGGAATAAAAAGTTCTCCTAATAATGAAATATTGGTGGAAGAGTCAGTTGTTGGTTGGAAAGAATTTGAAATGGAAGTCGTTAGAGATAAATCTGATAATTGTATTATCATTTGCTCAATAGAAAATATTGATCCAATGGGTGTTCATACTGGAGATTCTATAACAGTTGCCCCTGCACTAACACTAACGGATAAGGAATACCAAGAATTAAGAAATGCCTCAATTAAAACTCTTAGAGAAATAGGTGTAGATACTGGAGGTTCAAATGTACAATTTGCAGTTAATCCAGATGACGGAAGAATAGTGATAATTGAAATGAATCCGAGAGTTTCGAGGTCATCTGCTTTAGCCTCAAAAGCTACCGGATTTCCTATCGCTAAAATTGCAGCATTATTGGCTGTTGGTTATAATTTAGATGAATTATTAAATGATATTACATCAACTACACCAGCCTCTTTCGAGCCCACTATTGATTATGTGGTAACGAAAATACCAAGATTTGCTTTCGAAAAATTTCCTGGATCTGAGTC
>JAZAJI010000047.1:0-3017 GCA_036230365.1 Pseudomonadota bacterium | reverse complement strand
CATTGATCAATGATTTAAGGTAATTTGGGACTCTTCCTATGGCACCAGTTTTACCATCATAATTCATTAATGAAATATTTCCTTCTGTAGCGCCATAAAACTCAATAATTTTTTTAATTCCAAATCTTTCTTTAAATGAATCCCAAATATCTGGCCTTAGTCCGTTACCGGTAGCTATACGTAATTTATGATTCCTTTCAAATTTGTGTTCTGGCGCATTCAGAAGATATCGACATAACTCACCAATATATTGAAAGATAGTTACTTGATATTTATGAACATCATCCCAAAATTCATTATTAGAAAATCTTCTTTTTAGCACTAAGGAAGCGCCGGTTGTTAATGCCAACCCAACTGCGATAACTCCTCCGGCAGAATGGTATAAGGGCAGAACACAATAAATACGATCACTTCTTTTTGGGACGATAGCAGACACAAAAGCTAATAACATCAGCCTAAGTCTTTTATGAGTAATGGTCGCAGCTTTAGGGTCTCCTGTAGTTCCAGAAGTATAGATATAAAGAGCTACATCCTCATTAGTTACATTATAATTAATATTAGGTTCTGTTGAGGGAAGCTTATCTAGATATGAATTTAAAATATTATAATCTTTTTCTGACGATTCACCTTCAACCCAAATTTTAAAACTATCTTTTATTATTTGGTCAGTTGTTTCAAAATTCTTACAAAGCTCACTACCCAAAATTATATTACTTGCACCAGATATACTTAAAGAATGATTTAATGGATGACCTTTTAAGTTAGTATTAATTAAAGCAGTCGTACCTCCAACCTGAGCAATACCTATCCAAGCCATCAAGAATTCTGGTCTATTCTCCATTAATAAAGCAACTACATCACCTTTTTTTAGATTATTCTCTATAAACCAATGAGAATATTTATTAGCCCCTTTTATTAAATCATCATAAGTAACTTCTCTATCTTCATAATAAATCGCTATTGATTCTGGAAAATTTTTAGAAAAGCTAACTATCTTCTTAATAATAGTTGTACTCTCATCATTATTTATTGATTTTAAAGTAAAAAAAATCCTTCTTAAAGTTGATAAATATATCAATTCGTTTTTTATTTTTTTGAACATCTAATTCTTTAATTTCTCGAGATAGTCTTTTTGATGTTGTTTAAACCCTGGTTCTAAATCATCAACAACATTAAAATCAACTTCCCAAAAAGGTCTCTTTATTAAAGTAGGAAATTGTAAGAGAATATCTTGAAAATGCGAGTTAATTCTTTCTTTTAATTTGCCATCTAATTGTCGCCAGGTTGTACTTTTTTTATTAATAACCTTATCTAAAGAATGAATATTAACCCATTTTTCTAGCTTTTCTTTATTAAGAGGATCTATTTTTAAATTAATAAACTGATAGTCTAATTTTTTTTCTTTTAACCATTTCATTGAAGCGCGACAACTATCACAATTCTTTAAACCATATAAAATTATCATTTTGTTTATGCTGCTACAGGTGATTTTTCTGAAATATGTTTTTTCTCTTTAACGGCAAATTCCTTAATAACTTCTTTATAAAGAACAGGTCTTACCGCATTAAGTTTTTCTCTAACTTCGTCAATTGGTTTTTCTAATAAATTTTCCCAATCAGCACATCCCCAAAAAGGTGCATTTTTTCCTATCCTATAACCTTCCTTTACAACTTCTCTGAGATCAGTGTTAAATTGAAATTCTTTATTTACTTTTCCCATTATAAAATATCCATATAGTGTTATAGCTCCGATACCTCTATTTTTTTCTTGGGCATAGGTAAAGGCCAACAAACTTAATTCGCCCAAAGAATCTCTCCCATATCCAGTTGTTACATGCCATAAATCATGCATATCTCTTAACCTTGTATGAAAAATATTTTCCTCTTCTTTTTTATTTGGGTCATAAGATATCTCACTTGCAGATACAAGCTCTTCAGGAGTAAGATTTTCATTATAAATAAAATTATAATATTTCTTTCCAAGTGAATTTTCAGGCAAATTAGACAAATATTCTTTATCTTTTAGTGTATCAATCAAATTGATCTTATTATCCAAAACTTTCTTACCAACATCACTATTTTTAAAAAGATTAAGATATTTTCTTCTAACTCTACCTGATGATCCAAGTGACTTTATAACAATGAAAACTTGTTCAGTATCTTCTTTATTATCCGCGAGAGCTTTTAAGGCTTTTAGTGCCTTTAATGGCCTAATCCTATTAACCCACAAATCTTTAAAATATCCGATTATATTTCTCATATTTCCTTTATTTCGTTAAATTTAGCTCAATAATGACCACTAGGATAAATTATATAAGGAAAATTAGCAATTATTATGGCAATATTCATTTTCCTTTTTGCATAAAGTTTCTTATTTATTTAACCAGAGCGGGTGTGGCGGAACTGGTAGACGCGCCAGATTCAAAATCTGGTTCTGGTAACAGAGTGGGAGTTCAAGTCTCCCCACCCGCACCAAAAAGGAATTGTGATGTTAAATCTTAATGAAAAAGCATTTGAAATAACTAAAAGTAAGAAAGCCAGTTGGTTTCTTTATTTCATTTCTTTTATAGAAAGTATCTTTTTCCCAATACCTACTGACATTTTTATCATACCTGTAGCTTTAGTTAATAAAAATAAAGTTCTAATAATCTCCTTTATTACGACTATTTTTTCTGTACTTGGAGGAATAGTAGGATATTTGATTGGACTTTACTTCTTTAATGAAATTGGTAGCGAATTAATTAATTATTATTATCTTCAAGATGAATTTGATTTCTTTACTAATATTATTAGTGAATATGGATATATTTTTATTTTTATAGCTGGTTTTACTCCAGTTCCTTATAAAATTGCTTCTATAGCCTCTGGCTTTATAGGTATGCCATTAATTATATTCATCATTTCTAGTTTCTTTTCTAGAGGAATAAGATTCTTCATTGTTGCTTTTATTGGTTCAAGACTGGGTATACATGCAGAAAAAATAATTAAGAAAAATTTCTTATATATATCAATATTTCT
>JAZAJI010000046.1:0-9412 GCA_036230365.1 Pseudomonadota bacterium | reverse complement strand
TTGAAATGGAAGCTCTTACAGCTACTAGTATAGCCTGCCTAACAATTTATGATATGATTAAAAGCATAGATAAAGAATCTGAAATTACTTCAATAAGATTAATAAGTAAAAGCGGAGGAAAATCAGGAAATTGGAAAAGAAAGTAAAGCTACTAAAGGTTGATGCAGCTGTAAAAATTATTTACAGAAGTATTAAACCTATAAAGTTAAGAGATAAAATTGATATAGAAAAAAGCGCTGGAAGAATATTAGCTAACACTATCATCTCAAAAAGAGATCAGCCTTCGCAAAGTTTATCATCAATGGATGGATACGCGGTAAGAAAGATTGACTTAAAAGACCTTCCTAAAAACTTTAAAATTATAGAAGAAATTAAAGCAGGTAATAACCCTAAATTAACATTAAGAAAGAATCAAGCTTCAAGAATATTTACAGGAGCACCCGTACCAAAAGGATCAAACAAGGTAATAATTCAAGAAAATTGCACACAAAAAGACTCTAAAGTATTAATTAGAAAGAATAATATCGAAGATTATATAAGAAAAAAAGGTAGCGATTTTGACAGCTCTTTTAAATTAGAAGCACCAAAAATTATTTCAAATAGGGATATAGCTTTAATAGGCGCAATGAATCATAAAGAAATAAATGTCTATAAAAAACCTAAAATTGCAGTACTGGCAAATGGTGATGAATTAGATGAAATTGGTGTAAAATATTCTAAAAATAGGCAACCAGCATCTTCTAAACCTGCAATAATATCGCTTATCAGAAATTATGGAGGGGAGGCTATAGACTTAGGTATAGCAAAAGATAAAATCAACAATATAAAAAACAAAATTAAACAGGGAATGAAATGTGATCTTATGGTCACTATAGGAGGCGCTTCAGTTGGTAAACATGA
Source organism: Pseudomonadota bacterium (assembly GCA_036230365.1). Classification (GTDB taxonomy): domain Bacteria; phylum Pseudomonadota; class Alphaproteobacteria; order MED-G09; family MED-G09; genus AG-430-B22. The sequence continues at coordinate 8,512 of JAZAJI010000046.1, read as the reverse complement.
TCTTATTAGGCAATCTCTAAAGGATCTTGGTTTTACTTTAAATTTTTGGAAAATAGCTATGCAACCAGGTAAACCATTAATGTTCGGTAATTCAAAAAAATTTTATATTTTAGGTCTTCCGGGAAACCCAGTCTCAGCACTTGTATGCACTCAAATATTTTTAAAAAAAGCAATTTATGCTCTTCAAGGTTATAATTTTAATGAAACATTATATTCATACAGAACTTCACAAGAAATTAAAAAGAGTGAAAAAAGAAGACAATACTTAAGAGGAATCATAGTTAAGCCTAAAAAAGATGGAAAAATTTATGTAAAACCTTTTAAAGATCAGGATAGCGCTTCATTATCAACATATTCAAAATCTGATGTATTAATAATAAGGGAACCAAACTCTCCAAAAGTAGCAAAAGGTTCAAAAATTAAAGCAATTTTAACTGATAATTAAATTTATTGACCTTTAATGAGAACAAAAGTAAAACAATGTTCTACTTAAGTTCTATTTTAATGATTGGAGGTAGATAAAATGCTAACAAAAAAACAAAATGAACTATTAATTTATATTCATCAGAATCTTAGAGAAACTGGTATAGCTCCATCGTATGAAGAGATGAAAGACGCATTAGATCTTAGATCAAAATCAGGAATTCATAGATTAATTCATGCACTTGAAGAAAGAGGTTTTATAAGGAGATTAGCGCATAGAGCTAGAGCTATAGAAATTATTAAATTACCAACAGCAAGTACAGTCGGCTCAAAAAGCACTTTTAAACCTGAAGTAATAGAAGGAAAAAAGGAAAGTGATTTATTTAGTTTGGATGAAGAACCTATTGAGATAAGAATGATGGGTAAAATAGCCGCAGGAACGCCAATTGCTGCCATCGAATATGAAAAGAATAAAATTTCTGTTCCTGGGAATATGGTTGGAACAGGTGATCATTACGCATTAGAGATCGAAGGTGATTCTATGATTGGGGCAGGAATTCTAGATAACGATAAAGCTATAATAAAAAAAGTTGATGATGCTTTGTCTGGTCAAATTGTCGTGGCTTTAATAGATGGTGAAGAGGCAACATTAAAGAGATTAAGGAAAAAAGGAAACACTATAGCCTTAGAACCTGCTAATGCAGCATATGAAACTAAAATTTACGGCCCAGAAAGAATACAAATACAAGGAATTCTTGTTGGTATATTAAGGTCTTATTAGTTTTTTATTGAAATGTAGGTGCTTTTCCTAAAAGATTGATATATCAATTCTTAAAAGGAAAAACATTGATAAATAAAAAATCAACTATTACAAGATTTGCCCCATCGCCTACTGGATTTCTTCATATTGGCGGAGTTAGAACTGCATTGTATAATTGGATATATGCAAAGAAAAATTCTGGTAAATTTCTTCTTAGAATTGAAGATACGGATAGAAATCGTTCAACACCTGAAGCTATAGAAAAAATAATAGATGGATTAAAATGGCTCGAATTAAATAATGATGACAAAATTATTTATCAACACGAAAATAAAGAGCGTCATGTTGAAGTCGCTATTAATTTATTAGAACAAGGGAAAGCTTACAGGGAGTGGGAAAATAAATCGAGTGATGGAGAAGATTTAAGTTTACCTCATGCAATAAGATTTAAAACTCCTGACACAGGAGAGACGATAATTAATGATAAGATTCAAGGTGAGGTTAAATTTAACAATAAGGAAATAGAGGATTTTGTATTAGTTAGGTCTGATGGAACACCTACTTATATGTTATCAGTAGTAGTTGATGATTATGATATGAATGTAACAGATATAATTAGGGGTGATGATCATTTAATTAACTCCGCAAAGCAAAAATTATTATTTGAAGCGATAGGATGGGACACACCAACATTTAATCATATTCCGCTTATCCATGGCGAAGATGGCACTAAACTATCAAAGCGACATGGGGCTTTGGGAATAGATCATTATAAATCTGAGGGCTATTTACCGGTTGCAATAAAAAATTATTTGTTAAGATTAGGGTGGAGTCATGGAGATCAAGAAATATTCACTGAAGAGGAAACATTAAAATACTTTTCAATAGAAAAAATTAGAAAAGCACCTTCAAGGTTTGATTTAGATAAGTTAAATAGCATTAATTCTTTTTATATTAAATCTATGGATAACGAAGAGTTAATAAAGAGTCTTGGATTAGAAGACAAAAAATTGAATATTGAAAAAAAGATTGCGATTAAAAAAATAATTCCTGAAATTGTAAAAAGAAATAAAACTTTAAACGAAATAAAAGATAATATAGATTTTATTTTACAAAATACACCTATTATTATTTCTGATGAAGCATCAAATCAAATTACAGATAAATCTAAGGAAATTCTTAAAAAGTTCCTTGTAGAGCTTAAAAAGCTTGATAAATGGGACATTAATGAGATAGAAAAGGTTGTTAAAAAATTTTCTGAAAAAGAAAACTTAAAATTTAAAGAAATAGGTTTGCCTTTAAGAGCTGTTTTAGTAGGTTTTTTATCACCAATAGGCATATATACTATAATTGATTGCCTTGGAAAAAATGAAGTAATTCAACGAATAGAGGATATTATTTAATATTTTTAAAATGAATGATAAAAACAATGATAACGCAAAATTAGATTTAAACGGTGAGAATATTAATTTTAATGTTCATGAAGGAACAATAGGACCAGATGTTATTGATATTTCAAAACTTTATTCTGAATCAGGAAGATTCACATATGATCCAGGATTTACCTCAACAGCAAATTGTAAATCATCAATAACTTTTATAGATGGTGAAAAAGGAATACTTCTCTATAGAGGTTATCCGATAGACCAATTAGCTGAACAAGGTAATTATCTAGAAACATGTTATCTTTTGTTAAACGGAGAACTACCGAGTCAAAATGAGTATACAAAATTTGAGGATACAATTAACGAATACACATTAGTTCATGAGCAATTAAATAGATTTTTTACTGGTTTTAGACCAGATGCTCATCCAATGGCAATTATGTGTGGTGTTGTTGGTGCTTTATCAGCTTTTTATCATGACTCAATCGATATAAACGATCCTGAACAAAGAAGAATTGCTTGTCATAGATTGATAGCGAAAATGCCTACTCTTGCTGCAATGGCTTATAAGCATTCATTAGGTCAGCCATTTATGTACCCTAAAAATGATTTAGATTATGCATCAAATTTTTTAAATATGTGCTTTGGACTTCCTACGGAAGATAAGGATGTAGATTCTACCCTAGCAAAGGCAATGGATAAAATACTTATACTTCATGCTGATCATGAGCAAAATGCCTCTACATCTACTGTTAGATTGGCCGGATCTTCTGGCGCAAATCCATTTGCATGCATAGCATCAGGAATCGCATGTCTTTGGGGTCCAGCCCATGGTGGGGCTAATGAGGCTTGCATAAGAATGCTTGAAGAAATAGGTAATGTAAAAAATATACCTGAATACATATTAAAGGCGAAAGATAAACATGACCCTTTCAGATTAATGGGTTTTGGTCATAGGGTTTATAAAAATTTTGATCCTAGAGCAAAAGTAATGCAAAAAATATGTCATGAAGTTCTGGATCATTTAGGTATTAAGGATGACCCACTTCTTGCAATTGCAGTTGAATTAGAAAAAATTGCCCTTGAGGATGATTATTTTGTTGAAAAAAAACTATACCCAAACATTGATTTTTATTCAGGTATAGTAATGAAAGCATTAGGATTTCCTATGGATATGTTTACCGTTTTATTTGCTGTAGGAAGGACAGTTGGCTGGGTTTCCCAATGGAATGAAATGATTGAGGATACTAGTCAAAGAATAGGAAGGCCTAGGCAATTATATATTGGCAATGAAGAAAGAGAATACAAAGGTATTCACAAAAGATAACCAACCTATAATAAACCTTTTATAACCTGACTTGCTTTTTTACTTGGATCTTTAATATTTGAATTTATAAGATCTTTAAATTCCTTTAAGTCTTCTTTTTGTTTTTTTAGTGAATTATTATCGTTTAATAATTCTTCTATCTCTTTATATATATTTTCATTATTAAATTTATCTTGAAGTAACTCTATAGATGATAACCTTCCTAATAAAAGATTAACTAATGAAACAAATTTTACCTTTACAAGCCTGGATACAAAAAACCATGTAAAGCTATCCATTTTGTAAACAACAATCGTTGGTGTTTCAGCTAAACCTAACTCTAAGGTTACAGTTCCAGAAGCAGCGCAAGCAAAATCTGCCTTTTTAAATAAAGCAAACTTATCAACTTCATTAGTAACTATCTTATTTTTTGGAAAAAATTTTTCAACTAGAGATAATTGTTTTGGAGAAGCTATAATTAATACATTAATTTTAGGATGCTTCCTTTCTAAAGTATTAATAACCTTAGACATTTCAGTAGAATGACGCTCTATTTCACTACTTCTACTGCCGGGAAGAAAAATTACCAATTTCTCATCTGTTAAATTATAATTATTTTTAATTGAATCTTCGTCAACATTATCAATAATTTTTGCCACAGGGTGACCAATATATGTTGTATCCAGTCCAAATTTTTTAAAGAATTCTACTTCAAAAGGTATAATGGATAATAAATGATCAAAATAATTGGACATTTTTTTAGCCCTACCATGTCTCCATGCCCAAACTGAAGGAGCAACAAGACAGACTATAGGAATATTAGGTAACTTTCTTTTGATTTTTTTTGCAACTCTATGATTAAAATCTGGACTATCTATTAACACAACCAAATCAGGTTCTTTATTTATAATATCTAGCGTAACTTCATTAATTTTATTGATTAAGAAAAATATTTTCTTAAGAACTGGAAAGATGCCAAAAACAGTTATTTCATTCATTTTGAAAAGAGAAACAAACTTATTCTCTTCCATTTTAGGACCTCCAACGCCATGAAAAATTGGTGAATCTAGATCTTCACTTAAAGATTTAATTAATTGATCGCCCAAAATATCTCCTGAAGGCTCACCTGCTACTAGATATATATTCGAATTACTCAAATGCTTTATCCTTACTTAAACCATAAATAAATAGATTGTTTTTATTTGCATATTCAATAACTTTAGTTTTTTCTGAAATAAAAGCAGAGTTTGATTCTAAAGCTATACCCGATAATCCAATTTTATTTATTAACTCTAAAGTTCTAATTCCGATAGCAGGTAAATCAACTCTTCTGTCCTGAAAAGGTTTTGTCATCTTAACTAAAACTCCCCTTCCTTTATAATCATTATTATTAGAAATTATTTTTTTTAACATTTCATCTGTGCCACTAATATCTTCAGATATAATTACTTCTCCATCTACTACTACACATGCTTGACCAATATCATCCAAACCAATCTCATGACATTTTCTAATAGCTAATTTAATATCTCTACGATTATCTGCAGTTAAATATTTTTCTGACAAGAGGCCTTCTGAAACAAGAAAATGACTTATATATTTTTCAGCTCCAATAATATTAAAATGATGATCTTCTTCTAAAAAATATATTAACTCTTTTAAAATAGAAGCATCTCCTTTCCTTGATAAAAAAATTAATTTAAAAAATAACTTTAAAGCACCAAAATCAGGAAATAATAACCAAACATTTGGTTTTCTTACTCCTCCGATCAAAATGAGTTCTCTACAATTATTTTTTTTTAGGATTTTAATAGCAGAACCAATTTGTCCCATTCTTATCCAAGAATGTGGGTAACTTTCAATTTCTTTAGAAGCTGATCCCTTTATTCCAATAACAAAAACATCTTTTTTTTGATTTTTAATAGATCTTATGACTTCTAGAGGAAAATCTCCATCGCCAGCAATTATCCCTACTTTTAAAGACATAATATTATAATTTTCCTAAGTATTAGATGGGCTTACATAAGCTCTATTAGTTTCAGCAGAAACGAAGTCAGATACATTTTTACCCGTTTCAGTTTGCATTTCCGATTTCTTAAGCTTTTCAATCCTCTTAACAAATTCAATTGATTCATCATCAAATAAAATGGCATAAGCTTTTTTAACATCAGAGATTTCTTCTTTAGAAAAACCTCTTCTTCTCATACCTACTAAGTTTACACCTTCAAGATTTGCTCTGTTTCCAACAGCCATACCAAATGGAAGTAAATCTCTTGTAACAGCAGCTAAACCTCCAATAAAGGAGTGACATCCAACTCTTCCCCATTGATGAACTGCAGATAAACCCCCTAAAATTGCCCAATCACCTACTTCGACGTGACCTCCTAAGGTAGCATTATTCGCAAATACACAGTTGCTTCCAACTTTGCAGTCATGAGCTATATGCGAACCAACCATAAACAAGTTATTATTTCCAATTTTTGTTAACATTCCACCTTCTTTGGTGCCAAAGTGCATTGTAACATGCTCTCTTATTAAATTATTTGATCCTATTTCCAACAAACCATTTTCATTATCATATTTTAGATCTTGTGGTTCAGATCCTATGACTGAAAAAGGCCAGATCTTTGTCCCTTCGCCAATTATAGTTTTTCCAGAAATAGTTACATGAGAATATAGTGTAACATTCTGAGAAATCTCAACATTTTTACCAATCATGCAATAAGGGCCAATAAAAACATTTTGGCCAATTTTTGCTGAATTATCTACTATCGATGTTGCATGAATATTAGTCATTTTCAGACTCATTAAGCCTTACAACCATAGCAGAGAAACTAGCTTCACAAGCTAGTTTATCATCTACAAAAGATTCACCATAAAACTGCCAAACATCACCTCTACTTTTTTCTTTTGTTAGGTCCATCTTTATTTGGTCCCCAGGAGTAATTGGTTTTCGGAACCGCGCTTTATCAATTTTCATTAGGAAAACAGAAAGATTATTTGCATCACCTCTTTCATTTTCTAAAACCACTAGACAACTTGCAGCTTGAGCCATTGCTTCAACAATCATTACACCGGGCATAATTGGTCTATCAGGAAAGTGTCCTTGAAAAAATGGTTCATTAATAGTGACATTCTTAATAGCCGTAAGTTTTTCTGAGTTATATTCTAAAATTCTATCGACAAGAAGAAATGGGTATCTATGCGGTATTAACTTCATTACTTCTTGAGCTTTTTCTATCGGATCTTTTTCATTCATATTTTTCTCAATCTTTTTTTGATAATTTCCTAATATTTATTAATTCTTTCTTCCATTCATCCATTTCTTTTGCTGGCCAACCTGCCCATTTCTTTCCAGGAGCTAAATCTTTTGTAATTCCAGCTTTTGCAGCTATTTGGGACCCTTGTCCAATTGTAAGATGGCCGGTTGCGCCTGATTTTGCACCCATTACAACAAAATCTTCTAAAACTGTAGAACCTGCAAGACCAACCATACCAGTTAAAATGCAATTTCTTCCAATTATACAATTATGTGCAATATGTACCATATTATCTATTTTAGTTCCCATTCCAATTATAGTATTTTCTGAGGTCCCTCTATCAATTGTACAATTAGAACCAATTTCAACATTATCATCAATTTTTACTAATCCAATTTGAGGAATCTTTTCATGCTCAGATGATGTCATTGCAAAACCAAAACCATCTTGCCCAATACATGTGCCATTATGAATTAATACATTATTGGATATTATTGAATGTGTTATTGAAACATTTGCTCCTATAAAACAATTTTCACCTATTTGGACATTTGCAGCAATTACAGAATTAGGACCTATAAAGGTATTATTACCAATATTAACATTATCTCCTATCACAGCACCCTTTTCAATAACTGCATTTCCTATAACTGCAGTTTCAGAAACACCTGATTCTTGATTATCTTTAACACCAGAAAGATAATCTTGATTTAAATCTTTTGGATAAAATTTTTGAGAGATTAAAGCAAATCCTAAATAAGGATCTTCTACAAATAACAATGGCATTCCTTCTGGAGCTAAATCCTTATGTCCTTTCTTAATTATACACGCCCCAGCAGAACTATTTTTTAATTCTTCCGTTAAAGATAAATTAGAAAAAAAAGTAATGTTTTTAGAATTTGCTGAAATCAACGATGAAATATCATCAATTAATATATCTTCAAAATCAGATGGGCTAATTTTTCCTTTTATAATATCTGATAATTCTTTTAATTTATAAGGCCCAGATTTCTCAAAAAATCTATTATCACTCATTAGAAAAATTTTTAATCTTCGTCAACAATAACATCAATTTTAGGAAGTCTTTTATTAAGCTTTTTAATGACTTCAGCTGAAACATCTAACTTAGGATCAGCAAATAAAAGAGCTTGCCTTTCTAAAAGAATTTTTGCTCCTTTTTCATTCACTATTTCAGTAAGAATTGGACTTATGACTGAATCAATAGAATTAGAAGCTCTTTGTATAGCCTGTTGAATCTGTTGTAATCTTACATTTAGTTCGTTTTGCTTTTCTTCTGCTTCACTTCTTAGCGCTTCAGCACGTTCTTGAAAAACTTCAGGAGATAATAGAGTTCTTTCATCCTCTAATTTTTTTCCTT
>JAZAJI010000045.1:0-19605 GCA_036230365.1 Pseudomonadota bacterium | reverse complement strand
CTGTTACCCCATCGAATATTTCCCCTTCTTTAGCAAGATAATATTTTATTTCACCCGGTTCTCTTGTTGTCGTTCTCCACCAAAGAGCAAGGTCGCCGAAAAGAATATGAGGGTATTCAAGTTGAACCTCTCCATTAACTATTGTTGCTTCAGAAATAGGTAAATTGTGGGTATGTGAGTAATCCCTTCCAGTTATTTCACACATTACACACATTTATTAAACCTATTTTTATCCTACTTAAAAGATTGTAACTTCATCGCCTTCTTTCCATAAATCATACTTCTCCATTATAGAATTTAAAAGGAAAGAATCTAAGAACTTGGATAACCATGATTTAACATTTTCATATGGCAATTCATCGAACCACACATTATCAGCTATTCTAAACTGCCTTATGAAAGGAAGAAGGGAAATATCAATATATGAAATTTCATTATCATAAATATATTTAGAGTTTTCTAATTCTTTATTAATCATCTTTATGAAAGTTAAACATTTCTCTCTATGAAAATTAGGATCTTCATTTTCATATCTTTTGGAATATTTGTATCGATCCAAATGAAATTTGAAGTCCCCATCATTAATTTCAATTAACTCTTTAGTTTTTTTTGAGTCTTTTGACCTTTTCCAGTTGTAAGGATCATTTATATCTAATGCCCAATCAATGACATCAAGACTTTCATCTATAACATTACCAGATTGTAACACTAAAACGGGCACGGTGCCTTTAGAGGAGTAACCTAGCATTGACGGAGGTTTATCTTTTAGTAGGACTTCACGTATTTCACACTTTTGTTGACTAGTATATATTGCCATTCTTGCTCTCATGGCATATGGGCATCGTCTAAATGAATACAGAATAGGGAGATTATTTTCTGTGCTGTGGACCAAAATGTTCAACCCCTCTTGATTTTGCTAATTCAATTTGTTTTTGCCTAGATGAAAATCTTTCTTTTCTACTCTTTGTAGTTTTTTTATAGCAATGATGACAACTTATCCCTTCTTCGTATTGTTCTTTAGTTAGATCATTTTCTGTAAGGGGCATTCTACATGCATAACACATCTGATAAGAACCAATTCCAAGGTTATGATCAAGCGCAACCCTATCATCAAAAACAAAACATTCTCCATCCCATAAACTTTCTTTTTTTGGAACCGTTTCAAGATATTTTAAAATTCCACCTTTAAGATGATAAACATTCTTGAATCCTCTTTTTTTTAATAATGAAGTAGATTTCTCACAACGAATACCTCCAGTACAATACATAGCTATTTTCTTATTGGGATCTTCTATTTCTTTTTTGAAATTATCTACCCAATCAGGGAATTCTCTAAAAGAATTAGTTTTAGGATCGACTGCATTCTTAAATTTTCCTATTTCTGTTTCGTATCGATTTCTTGTATCAATAACTATAACATTAGGGTCTTTTATTAATTCATTCCAATCTTCTGGTTCGATATAGTCTCCACAAACTTTTGTAGGATTCACCCCTGGATCACCTATGGTAACAATTTCCTTTTTTAGGCGAACTTTCATCCTATTAAATGGTTGTTCATTAGACGAAGAAAATTTAACATCCAATTTATTAAATCTTTTATCATCTTCTAAATACTTCAATACATTTTCAATTTCATCCTTTTTAGCTGAAATTGTCCCATTTATACCTTCAGGAGCCAGAAGTATTGTCCCTTTAACTTTATTTCTTAAACATATTGATAAAATTTTTTCTTGAAGAGCATCTAAGTCATTAATTTCAATAAATTTATAAAGAGTTGCTATAACTATTTCTTCTTTATTCTTATTAGTCATTTTATATCTTTCTTTATCTTAAATAATGAAAATTTCTTCACTTTTTACTGTAGTATTATATTATTATGGTATAAAGAAATAGTTAATACAATTGAAAGGGTAAGTTATGCCTACAGGAATAGTTAAATGGTTCAATGGTCGTAAAGGATTTGGCTTTATTGAGCCTGAGGATGGTGGAAATGATGTTTTTGTTCATGTCACTGCCTTAAAAGACTCTGGTATAAAATTTCTTAATGAAGGCGACAAAGTATCATATGAGCTCGTAGAAAATAGAGGTCGTATGGCGGCAGGTAGTTTATCACTTGAAGGAGAGCAATCTTCTGAATCTGATGGAGCTGCCGAAGAAAGTTCTGAAGATGAATCACAAGAGGAATCTAACGAGGAGAGCGCCGAAGAAGAATCAAGCGATGATGAGTCTGAAGAAGAATCTAAAGAGTAATTATATTTATAATTAATTTTCTTAAATTTTATTTTTAATCCAATTCTCGAAGTTTTTTTCGAGGATGGTCATTGGTATTTCTCCATTCAGGAGAATAAATTCGTGGAAATCTTTTATATTAAAGTTTTCCCCAAGTTTTTCTTTTGCTTCTTTTCGCATTTTTAAGATAGTGATCATTCCAACTTTATAACTACATGCTTGGCCTGGCCAAGAAATATATCTTTCGATTTCGGCAATAACTGAACTTAATGCTTTACCAGTGGTGTTAAACATATAGCTTATTGCTTCATCACGAGTCCATTTTTTATAATGAATGCCTGTATCTACAACAAGTCTAACGGCCCTAAATAATTCTGACTGAAGAAATCCAATTTTATCGAATGGATCATCTGCTAAGCCTATTTCTACTGCCAATTGTTCAGCATAAAGGGCCCATCCTTCCGTATATGCAGTAGAATTAACTCCAAATCTTCTAAAAAAGCTTAATTCTTTGTTTTCAAGGTTTAAAGCTATTTGAAAATGGTGACCTGGAATAGCTTCGTGAAAAGCTAAGGTCTTCATTCCAAATTTGGGAGTAGCCTTTATATCGTATAAATTTGCATAAAAGATACCGGGTCTACTACCGTCTAATGTTGGGCCTCTGTAATAACCGCCCGCAGCACTTTCTTCTGAATACGCTGGAACGGGTTTTACAACCACATCAGCTTTCGGTGTATTGTGAAAATAGTTATCCATTTCTTTTGAAGATTTTTCTATAATTTCATTATAGGTCTCGATTATATTTTTTCTTGATTGGTCATTATCGGGATATAAAAAACGAGGACTTTCATTGAGTGATATAAGAATTTGACCTATATTCTTAACATCTTCATAACCTTCAGATTTTAAAATTTCAGTAATTTCATTAGTTATCCTTTTAACTTCGGACAATCCTAACTCATGAATCTCATTAGCTGTAAGATTTGATGTTGTCATCATCTTTAATTTTAAGGAATAATAATTATCACCATCAGGAAGACTCCATACCCCGTCATGAGGATTTGCTAATAGCAGTATTTCATTCATATGATTAAGCAATTTTTGATAGGATGGAATTATGTCTTCACTTATTATTCTTGAAGCTCTTAACTTAAATTTATTAATCTCATCCTTATTAATATTGATATTTATTAATTTTTCTTCAAATACTGTTATTAAAGGGTTTTCATTAATCTGCAATGTTAAGATATTTTCAATTTGATCAATAACTCTTTGGACCATAAAGATTGGTGGAAATATTTTTAATTCTTTCCTTATTTCCATTTTTTCAAGAATTTGGCCAAAAACAGTGGGTATCTCCTTAAGTCTTGATAAATAATATTCTGCATCCTTTTCATCATTAATTGGATGAATATCAGTTAGAAACTCTAATATCTGAGTATGTGTGCCATTCATCTGACGCAAAGGATAGGAGTGATAAGGATATTTTGTTTTTTCATCAATTTCGTTACGCATCTGAAATAGAGCTATTTTCTTATTCATTAAGCTTTCAGAATTAAGATTCTCATCTTTATAGGATTGAAGTGTTAGATAATTTTTCTTAATTTCTTTTAAATCATCTTTTTCTTTTTTTAAGGAATAGTCTGATAATTTTCCGTTATATGAACGAATACCATAGTTTTCTAGTATCCCTATATAAGTTAAGTATTCTGGGCTATCTAACGCATCGTAGATTAATTCTCTGGCTAAAAAGTGGTTTATTGAGAATGGTTTTAACAAGAAAAGTTTTACACAAAAAATTGATAAAACTATTGCTAGAATAATTAATAGTGATTTTAAAGTTTTTCTTATCATTTATTTTACACCCAAATCTTTAATAAAATACCATATAAAGTTATTGAATTGTTAAAATATGCTAGATTGTATAAACATTCATATTATAAGTTTGGTCCCTTAGCTCAGCTGGATAGAGCACTGGTCTTCGAAACCAGGTGTCAGAGGTTCGAATCCTCTAGGGACCGCCATAATTTTGTCTAAAAATATTTCTAAAATGATATACACCATGCCCCAATTACCTAAAATTAGTTCTTCCCTCTTATCATTAATTGGGAATACTCCTTTAGTTGAAATAAAAAATATAGACACTGGTCCATGCAAACTTTTTGTTAAGATGGAATCTCATAATCCTGGAGGATCTATTAAAGATAGAACAGCTTTATATATAATTGAACAAGCTGAAGAACTAGGTTTATTAAAAAAGGGAGGCACTATCATTGAGGCCACTGCAGGGAATACTGGAATAGGGCTAGCTTTTGTAGGTATTTTAAAAGGGTATAAGGTTGTATTGGTTATTCCAGATAAAATGAGTCTTGAAAAGGTAACTCATCTCAAATCTTTAGGGGCTCAAGTAATATTCACAAGATCAGATGTTGGAAAAGATCACCCTGATTATTATCATAATGTCGCTGAAAAAATTATAAAAGATACCCCGAATGCTTTTTATGCAAATCAATTTAGTAATCCAGCTAATATTATGGCGCATGAAGAGACAACTGGACCAGAGATATTTGAACAAATGGAAAAGAATATAGATGCATTTATTGCTGGAGTAGGAACAGGTGGTACAATAACTGGAGTTGGGAGATATTTAAAGAAAGTATCTCCAGAAACTCAAATAATAGTTGCTGATCCGATTGGTTCGGTAATTAAAGATGCAGTTAAAAAAGGGAAATTTGAATATAAAGGGGGCTCATGGTTTGTTGAAGGTATAGGTGAAGATTTTATACCTGATAATTGTGATTTAAATGTAATCGATGATGCTATTTCAGTTTCAGATCAGGATGCGTTTGAATCAATTCATCAATTGCTGAAAAAAGAAGGTATTTTAGCTGGTTCTTCAGCAGGAACATTATTTGCAGGCGCATTAAAATGGTGCAAAGAACAAAAGGAAGCTAAGCGAGTCGTAACAATTATCTGTGATACTGGAAATAAATATCTTTCTAAGGCTTATAATGAGAAATGGTTAATACATAATGATTTAATTAAAAAAAAACCAAAAGGTAACTTATTAGATGTTGTTGCTTTTAGAGCTGATCAAAATCAAATTATTTATGTTAAACCTGAAGATACATTAAGTACAGCGTTCAACAGAATGAACAATTCGGATATTTCCCAGCTCCCTGTTATGGATGAGACTGGTTTAATAGGGATGATTACAGAAACGGACTTGTTAAGTAATTGTTTAAGTAGCGCTGCATTTGATCAAAAAGTATCATCTTGTATGCAAACTGAATTTAAGACTTTAGATGCAAAAAGCTCATTAGAGGATTTAGCTGAATTATTAAAACTTGAAAGTTCAGTAATTATTCTTGAGAATAATAATTTTATTGGAATTATAACTAAAATAGATTTCTTAGCTTATTTAAAAAGGCAATAATTTATGACTAAAGATACTAAAAAAGCTTTTGATACAAGAGCTATTCATTCAGGACAAAAAAGCGATCCAACTACCGGAGCAATAATGACGCCTATATATGCTTCATCTACATTTGCCCAAGAAGCACCAGGGGAACATAAAGGTTATGAATATTCGAGGAGTTCTAATCCAACAAGAAAAGCTCTTGAGGATTGTATATCTGATTTAGAAAATGGTGGATCTGGTCATGCCTTTTCATCAGGAATGGCAGCCACTACAGTTATAATGGAATTACTTGATGCCGGAGATCATATAATTGCATGTGATGATCTATATGGCGGAACTTATCGACTTATTGAAGATGTAAAAAAGAGATCATCGAATATAAAATGTGATTTTATTGACTTCTCTAAGATTGAAAATATAGAAAAATCAATTACTAAAAAAACAAAGATGATATGGATTGAATCACCAACAAATCCTATGCTAAAGATCTTTGACTTAAAAGCTATAGTTAATCTAGCAAAGAGTAATGATATTATATTGGTTTGTGATAATACCTTCTGTTCTCCATGGGTTCAAAAACCATTAGATTTTGGATTTGATATTGTTATGCATTCAGCTACAAAATATATTGGAGGCCATTCTGATGTTATTGCTGGAATAGCAGTTGTATCAGAAAATAGACCCGATATAACTGAAAAGTTAAGTTATTTATTGAATGCTAGTGGTGGAATATTAGGCCCGTTTGAAAGTTTTCTTCTATTAAGAAGCTTGAAGACATTGTCTGTTAGAATGGAAAGACATTGTAGTAATGCTCAAAATGTCGCTGAGTTTTTAGAAAATAATACTAGTGTTAAAAGAGTTATTTATCCCGGTTTAATAAGTCATCCGGACCATAAATTAGCTAAAAGACAAATGAATATGTTTGGCGGCATGGTCTCTGTTATTTTAGAAGGTGATATAAATCACATAAGAGAGGTATTAAAAAAATTCACTATTTTTACTCTTGCGGAAAGTCTTGGGGGTGTTGAAAGTTTAGTTAATCATCCTGCTATAATGACTCATGCTTCTGTTCCAAAAGATATAAGAGAAAGATTAGGTATTGTTGATGGCCTATTAAGACTTTCGGTCGGCATAGAAGACATTAGTGATATTAAGGCTGACCTTGATAATGCATTGAAATAATATAATGATTTTATTTTAGAAAAATATGCCTAAAGAGCTCTGGAAACCAAATACTAAACAAATATTAGAATCAAATATGATGGCTCTATACCAAAGGGTATTTGAAGAAAACAATAAAGATCCTAACTACTTTGATTATTCACTATTACATAAATGGTCACTAAATAATCCTGATAAATTTTGGGATTCGGTATGGGATGATTCTGGGATAATAGGTGATAAGGGTGAGATAATTATTGATCAGTATGAGGATTTATTAGACTCTCAATTTTTTCCAGATTCGAAAATAAATTTTGCAGAGAATTTATTAAAAGGTAATGAAGATAGTCAGGCTATTGTTTTTTATGGCGAAGGAAAAGATAAGAGTATTATTACTTTATCAGAGCTAAGAAAAAAAGTTTTCTCTTTAGCTTTATGGTTAAAAGGAAATGGAATCGAAGTGGGCGATAGGGTGGCTACTTTATTACCTAATTGCCCAGAAACAATTATTGCTATGCTTGCTACCTCTTCTATAGGAGGAATCTTTACATCTTGCTCACCAGATTTTGGAGAAGAGGGAATTGTTGATAGATTTGGGCAGAGTAGACCTAAAATATTCATTACTTGTGACGGTTATATTTATGGCGGAAAAAAATTTGATATTAGAGAAAAATCTAAAAATATCTCTGAAAGAATCTCCTCTATTAATAAAACTATTAATGTAAATTACGTGAATCTTGAAAATATTAATAAAGGTGATAATTGGAATAATATTCTTAAAGAAAATATGAATAAAGAATTTCGTTTCCAACGCTTCCCTTTTAATGTGCCTCTTTACATTCTCTATTCAAGCGGAACAACTGGTAAACCGAAATGCATTGTCCATTCTGCAGGCGGCACTCTTATTCAACATATTAAAGAGCATAAGTACCATTGTGATATGAAGAAAAATGATAGAGTTCTATATTTTACCACTTGTGGATGGATGATGTGGAATTGGATGGTTTCGGCGTTAGCATCCGAAGCTACACTAATTTTATATGATGGTTCGCCAATATTCCCAAATCCGTCAATACTCTTTGAAGTAGCCGAAGAGGAAGATATAACTTTTTTTGGTGCTTCAGCAAAATATATTGATAGCCTAAACAAGTTAGGTGTAAAACCAAATGATAAATATTCTTTTAGTAATATGAGAGTTTTTGCTTCTACAGGATCACCCTTATCTCCCAATAGTTATGATTGGGTTTATTCAAACATAAAGGACGATATACAACTTTCATCAATTTCGGGTGGCACAGATATTGTTGCATGTTTTGTACATGGAAACCCTTGTTTACCAGTTAATAGGGGTGAAATACAATGTGCTTCATTGGGAATGGATATTCAATCTTGGGATGATGATGCCTTACAGTTATTTGGGAAAGCTGGAGAATTAGTTTGCGTTAATTCTTTTCCGTCTATTCCAATAGGTTTTTGGGAAGATAAAGATAAAAAGAAATTTAAAGAATCTTATTTCGAAAAGTATGAGAATGTATGGCACCATGGTGATTTTATAATAGCAACTGAGCATAACAGTTTTATTGTAGAAGGAAGGTCTGATGCAACATTGAATCCCGGTGGTATAAGAATTGGTACCGCTGAAATTTATAGACAAGTAGAAGCACTTCCAGAAGTTTTAGAAGCTCTAGCAGTAGGGCAAAACTGGAAAAATGATCAACGGATACTTTTATTTCTAATTATGAAAGATAATAGGGATCTTGATCGAAAATTAATTGATAAGATAAAAAATACAATAAGGAAAGGAGCTAGCCCAAGACATGTTCCTGCAAAAGTATTTAAAGTGAAAGATTTTCCAAGAACTAGATCAGGAAAAATTTCTGAGTTAGCTGTCAGAGATATTATTCATAAAAAGAAATTGAAAAATATTGAAGCTCTAGCAAATCCAGAGATATTGGAAATTTATAATAACTTAGATCAGCTTGATAAATAATTTAACTATTACTTTTTAGGTTGTTGTTGAATTCTTGATATTTTGGTCTTGCCATCATCCAGTGGTATTCTATTCCATAACCGGGATAGTTATTTATAATTTTTCCTTCTTCAGTTTTATACCAGCTCCCACAACTTGCTGCCCAAACAGTTTCTTCTAGTTTTCCTTGTATTAGCTGATTATAATTTTTCATCGCTTCGTCTTTTATATCAATATATTCAAGTCCATTCTTTCTCATATATTTTAAGCATTTCATGATAAAAAGTAGCTGAGATTCAATCATATAAATAATTGAAACATGTCCTGTGTTGGTATTTGGTCCATAACAAATATAAAAATTTGGAAAATTAGGAACCATTACACCCCTATAGGCTTCAGCTCCATCCTTCCAGGCTTCATCAAGCTTAGCATTTCCAATTCCAGTTATTTTAACAGGTGATATAAAAATATTAGTATCAAAACCTGTTCCATATATTATTGTATCTACCTCATGGCGTTTTCCATCTTTAGTAATAATTTCATTGCCTTCTATTTTATCAATTAAGGATGTTTCTAATTCAACATTATCTTTACAAAGTGCTGGAAAATAATCATTAGTTGGAATTATCCTCTTACACCCAATTGGGTAATCAGGTATAAGTTTTTTCTTGAATTCTTCATCTTCTATTTGTTCGTCCAAAAGCATATAAGCACCAGCTTCATAAACTTTTTCAAAATTAAATAATTGGAATCTTGTAGCTATAGCAGATATAGCTTTTTCAATAAATTCTGTAATTTTATTATGCTTTTGATAGAATGCTAAGTAATTTCTTTCCTGCAGCACATACCAATAAAATCTATACATCCTAGCAAATAATGGAACATATCTAAGACAGAATCTCTCAAATGGTCCATATATTCTATCTGGCTTTGGAACTATCCAATTAGGGCTTCTTTGGAATATGACCATTTTTTTAACGCTATCAGCTATTTTTGGTATAAACCCTATTGCACTTGGTCCATTCCCAATTACCGCAACTCTTTTATTGGATAAGTCATAACCGTGATCCCATTGTGCGCTATGAAAAGCATGCCCATTAAAAGTTTCTAAGCCATCAATTTCAGGAAACTTTGGTTTATTAAGTTGTCCAAGGCCACTTACTAGAGATCTCGATTTATAAACTTCACCAGTTGCAATATATGTTTCCCATATATTTTCAACCTCATTAAACTTAGATTCAATTACTTCACTATTAAATTTTATAAATGGACGAATTTTGAGTCGATCAGTTATATTTTCTAGATAATCAAGAATCTCATATTGTTCAGGATAAGTTTTTGACCAATCTGGATTCATCGCAAATGAGAAAGAATAAAAATGTGAAGGAACATCACAACATAAACCCGGATAAGTATTTTCGCGCCAAGTTCCTCCAACGCCTTCATTTCTTTCTAGGATAGCGAAAGATGATTTTTTTTCTTTTAATAAATTATGCGCCATTCCAAGACCAGATATACCTGCTCCAAGAATAATCACATCGTAAATTTTATCAGAATTATTATCCATTGTGAAAGCTTATACTTATGGTGTATGTTTTCAAGTAATTTATTTAAAAGGTAAGAAATGTTAGCTGTAAATTATTCTGAAGGTAAAGTTAGAACTATTAATGCTCCTGAGCCTTCTGGAGAAGGTGTTTTAGTAAATATAAGCACTTGTGGGATATGTGGAACAGATATGCATTTATTGGAATCTGGAATGCATATTCCTCATATTGCTGGCCATGAAATTTCTGGACACCTAAGTGATGGTTCTCCTGTTGTAATTGAGCCTTTAACTTATTGTGGTTCATGTCAAGAATGCAAAGAAGGTAAATACAATCTTTGTTCTTCTAAGGAATTTAATATCTTAGGTGCAACTACAGACGGAGGAATGACTGAGAAGATGATAGTTCCCGATCACTGTATAGTTAAATTGAATAAAGACATGAATGTTAAAGATTCATCATTAGTTGAGCCTATTGCTGTAGCTGTACATGGCTATAAGATTACAAAAACTAATTCTAAAGATACTATTGCAGTAGTTGGAGGGGGTTCTATCGGTCAATGCGCAGTTATCGCAGGTTATTCTATGGGATGTAAGGTTGATCTATATGCTAGATATGAACATCAAAAAGAAGCAGCAGAAATTTGGGGAGCAAAGGATCCTGAGGGTGAGTATGATGTCGTAGTTGATACTGTTGGTAATTCCGAATCTCTATCCAAGTGTGTTGAGTTACTTAAGCCAGGTGGAAAAATTATAGAACTTGCGGCAGGCTGGGAAGACATTCATTTACCAGGCCTTGGAATCCTTAATAAGGAAGGAAGTTTCTATACTTCGCGCATATATGATCAAAGTGGCGATAATGGAAGGGATATAGATGTAGCTGCAAAAATTTTATTTGATAATCCTGAATTTGGAAGCAAAGTAATAACTCATAGATTTCCTCTAGAGGCATCCGAAGAGGCTTTTCGAGTTGCTGGGGATAGAAAATCTGGAGCCATTAAAGTAATTTTTGATGTTACAGAATAAGATAGATAAATGTATAAAGAAAAAATATCTACTTACCTTGAGAAAAACCAATTTAACGAAAATTTAGGATTTGATCAAACGCGTCTTAACCATATACCTGAATATTTTTCTTCTTATCTGAAACAAGAAAGAATACCAAGTTTTGTATGTCTAGTGGCTCGTCGAGGTGAAGTGGGGCATTATTCTCATCAAGGCTTTAAGAATATTGAAACTAAAGAACCTATTGATGAAAATACAATTTTTAGAATTTATTCAATGACAAAACCTATAACATCTGTTGCCATAATGATGCTTTATGAGAGAGGGTTATTGAGATTAGAGCATGAATTATTTCGATATTTACCTGAATTCGCGAATACAGAAGTCTGGGAGTCAGGAGATTTAAGTAACTATAAAACTAATCCAATGGATAATCCTATTTTAATAAGAGATTTGTTAACTCACACAGCTGGTTTTACTTATGACTTTATGCTAGGCCATCCTGCAATAGGCCTATACAAAAAGAGTGGTTTGGATAATTATATCGATCCAGAAACTCAAAAGGAAATGGATTTAGCTAAATTTACGGAAAAATTATCTAAATTACCACTTTTGTTTCAACCTGGAGAAAAATGGCATTATTCATGCGCCATAGATGTTTTGGGAAGGGTAGTTGAGGTTGTTTCTGGTCAATCATTAGATGATTTCCTTCATGAAAATATTTTTAAACCTTTGGAAATGACTGATACGAGCTTCTATGTTGATGAAAGTAAACATGAAAGATTTTCTGATTGTTATCAAACTCTTTTAGGTAGCAAAGAAAAGAAAATGAATATAAGTCATAAATCTGGAGAAGATGAATTTTCTAAACCAAGAAATTTTTTATCTGGCGGAGGTGGTTTATGTTCAACAATTTCTGATTATGCTAATTTCTGTCAAATGCTTTTAAATAAGTGTAATTATAAAGGAAACCAAATTTTAAGCCCTACAACAGTTGAATTTATGACCTTAAATCATCTACCTGAAAATCAAACTCTACAACAGATGGGTGATAGTAGTTTTTCTGAAACACGATTTGACGGTGCTGGTTTTGGTCTAGGATTTTCCGTGATAACTGATCAGGTAGGCGCGATGATGCCAGCAAGTCTCGGGAGTTTTTCTTGGGGAGGTATGGCAAGTACTTTTTTCTGGATAGACCCCAAGGAAGATTTATTTTCTATATTATTAACCCAGTTAATACCTTCAGGAAGATATCCAATTAGACCTCAGGCTCAGACATTGGTATACGCTGCCATAAAAGATTTAAAAAATAACTAGACATTCATAATTTAAAGGAATAGCATCAAAACCTGCTTTCGGGCAAATGTGGTGATTTGAGCCAGTCGGCTTGCGACCACACAAAAAAATCGCTAAAAAAGGCTGGGAGAGACCCGGCAGATGCCGGGTTTTTTTATCTCCCAGATAAAAAGGAGAAAAATTATGACTGACGATTTAAAAAATCCAGAAACGATAGCTTTACATGCTGGTTGGCGTTCTGATGCAAGTACTAATTCTGTAGCTGTACCTATTCATCAAACCACTAGCTATCAATTTAATAATACAGAACACGCTTCAAATTTGTTTGCTTTATCTGAGTTAGGAAATATTTATTCAAGAATAATGAATCCTACATGTGATATTTTAGAGCAAAGAGTTGCAGCTTTAGAAGGTGGAGCGGCCGCATTAGCTGTATCTTCAGGCCAAACTGCTACTGCATATGCTATTCAGAATATTACTAGAGCTGGAGATAATATTGTATCATCTACAGATCTTTATGGAGGAACTTGGAATCAATTTAGCAATACTTTTAAAGATATTGGTATCGAGGTTCGTTTTGTTGACCCAAAAGACCCAAATGCTTTTGCAGAAGCAACAGATGATAAAACAAGAGCTTATTTTGCTGAAACATTGCCTAATCCAAAACTTCAAGTTTTTCCTATTAAGGAGGTTGCAGAAATTGGAAGAAAACAAGGAATACCTCTTATTGTGGATAATACTGCTGCCCCAATTCTTTGTAGACCATTTGACCATGGAGCGGCTATTATAATTCATTCAACAACTAAATATATTGGCGGTCATGGTACTTCAATTGGAGGAATAATTGTTGATGCAGGAGGATTTGATTGGGCTGGCGCAGGTGATAGACAACCCGCATTAAATACGCCTGACCCATCTTATCATGGAGCAGTTTTTTCACAGCTACCAGATCCTCTTACACCCTTAGCTTTTATCTTAAAGGCTAGAACAACTTTATTAAGGGATATGGGTGGTGCTATGAGTCCATTTAATGCATTCCAATTTATTCAAGGTTTAGAAACCCTTCCTTTAAGAGTTAGAGAGCATAGTAAAAATGCGAATGAGGTAGCAGGCTATTTAAATTCCCATGAAAAGGTAACAAATGTTATTTATCCTGGTTTGATGGATGGTGAGTATAAAAAGAGGGCAGATAACTATCTTTCTGGTGGTTACGGAGGGCTCGTTGGCTTTGAGCTAGAAGGTGGAGTAGAAGCCGGTAAGAATTTTATTAACTCGCTTCAATTATTATATCATGTTGCAAACATCGGAGATGCAAGAAGTTTAGCTATTCATCCGGCTAGTACAACTCATAGCCAGTTATCTGAGGAAGAGCAGTTAGCTTCAGGGGTTACACCAGGATATGTAAGATTGTCAGTAGGCATTGAACATATTGATGATATAAAAGCTGATATTTCTCAAGCCCTAGACAAAGCTTAATTAAAATTTAATCTAAAGAAAGCCACCAAATCAACTTGGTGGCTTTTTATTTTATTCATGTTAGATTTAGGAAAGTTATTCTATTTTTATTTATTTTAACTATTAGAGTTACTTCTAATTAAGAGGTGTAGTTATGAAAAGAAAAGTTTGGAAATTAGTTGATAGACCTGAGGGTTTAAATTTTGAGGATGCGTTATCATTAGTCGAAGAAGATATTGACTCTCCAAATGATAATAAAATCTTAATTAAAACAAAAATTATTTCTATGGATGCTGGAACTAGAATGTGGATGAGTGATAGAGAAGATAGCTATCAACCACCTATAGATCTTGGTGCAAATATGGTTGGTGTGTGTTTAGCTGAAGTAATTGAGTCAGATAATCCAAGTTTTTCTAAAGGTGATTTAGTTCGAGGTTTTGGTGAATGGGCTGATTATGCTGTTGTTGAAGCTGATAGTTTTTTAAAATTAGAAGCAGGATTAGAAGATGAGGCAGCATATTTATCAGCTTTAGGTTTAAATGGTTGGACAGCCTATGTTGGAGTTATGGAAGTTGGAAAACCTAAAGAAGGAGAAACTTTTCTTGTATCTGCTGCGGCTGGTGCAACTGGTTCATTAGCAGGGCAAATAGCCAAAAAGGCTGGATGCAAAGTGATTGGTCTCGCAGGAAGTCAAGAGAAGTGTGATTGGTTGGTTAATGATTTAGGTTTTGATCATGCAATTAACTATAAACAGGATGATTTAGATAGTTCTTTAAAGAGACTATGTCCCGAGGGGATTGATATTTACTTTGATAATGTTGCTGGAGACATACTTGATACAGTTCTACAAAATTTAGCTTTGTATGCGCGTATACCTTTATGCGGGTTGTTAGCTCAATATAATGAAAAAGGATCCAGGCTTCCTGGGCCAGATAATTTTGATCAATTACTTATGAAAAGAGCTACAATCACGGGTTTTTTCTGTCCAGATTTTTTAGAAGATGGACCAAAAATAGAAAAAATTATGCATGACTGGTATTTAGAAGGTTCGCTAAAATTTAAAGCAGATATTACTAACGGTTTAGAAAATGTGTTAATATCTTATAAAAGAATGTTCAATGGTGATAACATTGGAAAAACCCTTGTTAAGTTATAACTAATATATTAGGAAAAACTTATGAAATTAAAAGGTAACTTTATAGTTGATGGCGATATAGCAAAAGAAGATGAACGTTATAAAGTTATTGATAATGTCTCTTTAAAAAATCTAGTTGTTAGTAGTACAGACCTTAATCCAGGACATGAAACAAGTGGTCATAAACATGCCGGTCAAGAAGAGGTTTATATGTTTATAAAAGGATCTGGTACGATGGCTCTAACTTATCCAGATGGAAAGGTATCTGAATTTGATGTTACTTCTGGCGATATTATTTTAATTGAAGACGATGTTCATCATAAAGTTAAGAATACCCACCAAGATGATAACTTATATTTTGTTTGTGTTTTTGATGGCAAAAGAAGTCACTAAAATTTAAGTTATATATTTAAGTCCCAAAAGATTCTTTAAAAGTTTCATCCCAGCTTCCTGTTGTTGAAGCTCTAGAATATTCTGTTGCTCTACCCTCAAAGAAATTAGTATGTTCAACACCACCAAGTATCTCTACCATCCAAGGAAGTGGATGTTCTTCTATATTATATATTTTTTCCATACCAAGTTGCGTTAATCTTAAATCAGCAATATATCTGATATAATCTTTCACCTGATTTGCTTCCAACCCTTTTACTCCACCAAGTTCAAATGCGAGATCAATAAAGGCATCTTCATGGCTTATTACAGCCTTACAAGCCTCATTAATATCCTTTTCAAGTCCTGGATTCCATACTTCCGGGTTTTCATCAATAAAAGTTCTAAAAAGTTTGATTGCTGATTCTGTATGAAGCGTTTCATCACGAACTGACCATGTTACTATCTGACCCATCCCTTTCATTTTGTTAAATCTAGGAAAGTTCATTAGAACAGCGAACGATGCAAAAAGTTGAACCCCTTCAGTAAAAGCGCCAAAAACAGCTAAAGTTTTAGCTATATTTTCTTTAGTATCAACCCCCCATAATCTCATAAAATCAAATTTATCCTTCATTTCTTTATAATCCAAGAAAGCGCTATATTCGACTTCCGCCATTCCTATTGTATCTAAAAGATGACTGTAGGCAGCTATATGAATAGTTTCAGTATTAGAAAAAGCACCCAACATCATTTGAACTTCTGTTGGTTTAAATACTTGTGCATAATGTTTCATGTAACAATTGTTAACTTCAACATCGGCTTGAACAAAAAATCTGAAAATTTGGGTTAGCAGATTCTTTTCTGCCTCTGATAAGTTTTTTTCCCAATCCTTTACATCTTCAGCTAGTGGAACTTCTTCAGGTAACCAATGAATCTTTTGTTGTATATGCCATGCCTCATAAGCCCAAGGATATTTAAATGGTTTATAGACTAATCTTTCTTCTAAAAGGGACATTTATTACTCACTGACAAGACAGACATTCGTCATAATCATCTTCATTTATACTTGATTCGGCAGCAACTTGATCCAGTGTTTTAGCTTTAGGTTTATTATCTTCATTTTTTTCTGAAGTAACTTTTGATATGGATCCCGTTTCAGCTCTTTGAATAGATTGTGAACGACAATAGTATAAACTTTTAACACCTTTTTTCCAGGCGCTATAATGGATGTCGTGGATATACTTCTTATCACTATCAGCAGGAACAAATACATTTAAAGATTGGGCTTGGTCTATCATCTCTGTTCTATCAGCAGCTAAATCTATTAACCATCTTTGGTCTATTTCAATAGCCGTTTTAAATACATCTTTTTCATGATCTGTTAAAAAATCAAGATGTTGAACTGATCCACGGTTATTTAAAATAGATATCCAAACCTCATCATTATCCTGACCTTTATCAGATAATAATTTCTTTAAATTATCGTTTCTAACGGTAAAAGTCCCAGATAATGTTTTATGAGAAAAAACATTTGCTGCAATTGGTTCTATACCGGGGCTCGTGCCACCACAGATTATTGAAATAGAGGCTGTTGGTGCTATAGCTGTCTTATTTGAGAATCTTTCCTTAATACCATAGTCCTCGGCATCTGGGCAGGCGCCTTTAGATTCTGCAATATCCCTTGAACTTATATCTACTTGTTTTTTTATATGAGAGAAGATCTTTTTATTCCAAGACTTTGCTGTAACACCTTCCCAAGGTATATTATTTGCTTGGAAAAATGAATGTAGACCCATTGCGCCAAGCCCAACGGACCTTTCTCTCATGGCTGAATAAGCCGCTGTCTTCATTGTCTCTGGTGCGTTATCAATAAAGTCTTGAATAACATTATCAAGAAATTTCATAATATCTGGGATAAAGTTTTTATCATTTTCCCATTCGAAGAATTTATCTATATTGACTGAAGAAAGACAACATACTGCAGTTCTTTCCTTACCATGATGATCTATTCCCGTTGGAAGGGTAATCTCACTACAAAGATTAGATGTTTTAATTTCAAGACCAGCTAGTTTTTGTTGTTCTGGTCTCAAACTATTCACTCTATCTTTAAAGATTAAATATGGCTCACCGGTTTCAACTCTTGCTGTTAGTAATCGTATCCATAACGATCGTGCAGATATTGTTTTTTGTACCGTTTGATCTTTAGGGCTTCTTAAGTCCCAATCAGCATCCTCTTCTACAGCCCGCATAAAGGCGTCGCTAAGTAGTATTCCATGATGAAGATTTAGAGCTTTTCTATTAGGATCCCCGCCTGTTGGCCTCCTTATTTCAATAAATTCTTCAATTTCTGGATGGTCTATAGGTAAA
Organism: Pseudomonadota bacterium; assembly: GCA_036230365.1. Taxonomy (GTDB): domain Bacteria; phylum Pseudomonadota; class Alphaproteobacteria; order MED-G09; family MED-G09; genus AG-430-B22. Next base: position 1,655 of record JAZAJI010000045.1, on the reverse strand, counting down.
TAAACAGCAGCGGACCCCCTTCTTAATGATCCTTGACTAATTGCAAGCGTTAAGGAATCCATAACCTTTATAAACGGAACTATACCACTGGTTTTTCCAACACCTCCAACCGATTCTCCAATCGATCTTAGATTTCCCCAGTAAGATCCAATGCCACCACCTCTAGCTGCAAGCCAAACATTTTCAGTCCATAAATCGACAATCCCATCTAAGCTATCATTGGCTTCATTAAGAAAGCATGAAATTGGCAAACCTCTTTTATTACCGCCATTAGATAAAATTGGTGTTGCCGGCATAAACCATAGCTGTGATATATAATCATATAGTCTTTGCGAATGCTCGTCGTCATCACCATAATACGATGCAACTCTTGCGAATAAATCTTGAAAGGTTTCTCCTTTCATCAAATATCTATCTACTAGTGTTTCTCTGCCAAAATCAGTTAAAAGGGAGTCTCTTGAAGGGTCAATCTTAACTGTTTTTCCTGTTCCAGAATGTTGGATAGCCCTATCAGCTACCTTAAAATCCATCTTTGGTTCATTTAGATTTTCAGTTGGTGGTTTTTCGCCAAGTTTTGATTTTGCTTGTGAATACAGCTGTTCCATTTCATTTTCAGTATATCCAGAAATTACTATTGGTGGAGTCTTTCTTTTTGTTTTTTCACCTTTTTCTACTTCTTCAATTAACATCTTCTTTTATTCCCTAATTTTTTATTCTATCTTTTTTCAGAGTCGTACCCCCAATGGATGAATCGGTTATTCTCTCCAAAACTTTTAACTCTGTTGTCTGTACAAGTGTAACAGGATATATAAATTTTAGCCCTTATACCCCTACAAGTAGGGTGTCACACCTTGAGTAACACAAAATATAGTAGCGTGTTCGTTCTGCAGGTCAATACAGAAAAGACAAAACTGTAACTTTTTTTTCTTTTTTTTTGATTCTTAATTATAATATGCACTAATTATAATGCAGGGGAGTGCAATGAATTCAAATAGAACAAATAAAGCTTGGTGCTTAAAGAAAAGACCGGAAGGGGATATTGGGATTGATGACCTTGAGTTGATAGAAAAAGACATTCCAAGCATTTCAGAAAACGAAATATTAGCAAAGACTATTTATTTTTCTTTAGATCCTACTAATAGAATATGGATGTCAGATATAGATCAATATATGGAACCGGTAGAAATAGGTGACATCATGAGGGCTGGAGGATCTTTAGCTGTTGTTGAAGAATCTAATGTGCCCCATATAAATCCTGGCGATATAGTTCAAGGAGGTATGCATGGTGGGTGGCAAGAATATTTTATTATTCCTGGAGATGAGGCAACAGCAATTCCTATGATCGAGGGATTAAGTATGACAGCATTTTTATCCATTTTAGGGTTTACAGGTCCAACAGCATATTTTGGATTCTTAGATATAGGTAAGCCACAACCTGGTGAAACAGTTGTGGTGTCAGCGGCTGCAGGTGCAGTTGGATCTATAGTTTGTCAGTTAGCAAAAATAAAAGAATGTAGAGTTGTTGGAATTGCAGGTAGTGAAGATAAGTGCAATTGGTTGAAAGACGATTTAAATGTTGATGAAGTCATTAATTATAAAAAAGAAAATGTTTTAAAGTCGTTGAAAGAAAAATGTCCTAATGGAATAGATATTTA
>JAZAJI010000044.1:0-7495 GCA_036230365.1 Pseudomonadota bacterium | reverse complement strand
CTAAAGTTATTGATGCTGGTCGAGTTGTTCTTGCTGCAGATCTACTTGGAACTTCTCAAGATATGCTTGATAAAGCGGTTGAGTATTCATTAGAAAGAAAACAATTTAATAGAATAATAGGATCATTCCAAGCCGTTAAACATATGTGTGCTGAAATGGCCGCTGATATAGAGCCTTGTCGAGCAATGATTTGGTATGCTTCTTATGCTCAAAACGATATACCAGAAGAATCTCATTTGGTTGCGTGTCATGCAAAGGCTCATTTGTCTGAAGTAGCTCATGATTTAGCTAGAGTATCTACACAAGTTCATGGTGGAATGGGATTTACAGATTTATTAGGTCTTCATTATTGGTTTAAGAGAATAGGTTTAACAAGACAAATTTTAGGTGGACCAGATTTAATAAGAAAAGAAGCAGCTCTTGCTCAAGGGTTTTAAAATAGTTAATTAAAAAAGGTATAATATGAAAAAAATACTTATATTTTTAGCTCTTATCACAGCGCTATTTTTAGTATCTGTTTATATGGGTTGGCTTGGACAATCACGTCATGTAGAAAAATTTGAAGGTTCGCCAATCCCAGAAAAAATTATCACCCAACGTACCTCAGAGCAAATTAATGCCTCAAAAAATATAAATGTTAATAATCCTAAACAAATTCTTTTTGGTGATTTTCATGTTCATACTACATTTTCTACTGATGCTTTTTGGTGGTCTTTACCAATTCTTGGTGGTGAAGGGGTTCACCCAATGGCTGATGCATGTGATTATGCTAGATATTGTTCTTCGATAGATTTTTGGGCAATTACAGATCATGCGGAAGCATCTACTCCACGAAAATGGAAGGAAACTAAAGACTTTATAAGGCAATGCTCTTTTAAAAGTGGTGAAGAATCTAATGATGTCATACCTTTTATAGGTTTTGAATGGACGCAAGTTGGTGCAACTCCTGATGAGCATTATGGGCATAAGAATGTAATTTTTAAAGATTTAGAAGAATCAAAACTTTCTAAACGACCGATTGGGGCAGGCGGGGTGGCAACAAATGCCTTAAGAAACGATACTGATGATTTAATACCGCCAATTACAGGCTTGTTAGATATAACAAATTTTAAAAACTATTCGGATTTTAAATATTTTGTTAATGAAATAAGAGGTGTTCCAACATGTAGCCAAGATATTTCATCTGATAAATTATCCGACGATTGCTATGAGTTTGCACACACCCCTGGAGACTTAATAAGAAAATTAGAAGAGCAATCTTTAGATCCTTTAGTTATTCCTCATGGATCGACTTGGGGTTTTTATACTCCACCAACTACTACTTGGGATAAACAACTAAAACCAGATATGAGACCGGAGGCATTTAAAATAATAGAAATTATGTCTGGGCATGGAAATTCTGAAGAATATCGTTCTTATCAACAAATACTTGGAGATATAAATAATCCGACTTGCCCTCAACCTACAGAAGGCTTTCTTCCTACTTGCTGGAGAGCTGGACAGATTATTGAATCCAGATGCCTAAATGAAGGCGAAAGTATTTCTGAATGTCAAAAAAGAGCTGAAAAAGCTAGAGAATTTACTGCAAATGTTGGTATAGCAGCTCATATTTTAGTTCTTGGGGAAACACCTGATGATTGGTTAGATTCTAATCAATGTAAGGATTGTTTTCTTCCAGCATTTAATCATAATCCTGGAACCTCAGTTCAATATGGTTTAGCTATTACGGATTTTTCCAAAGAAAAACCTACAAATTTTAAATGGGGATTTATTTCTGCATCAGATAATCATAGAGCCCGACCTGGAACCGGTTATAAACCAGTTGATAAATTAAAAACTACTGAAATGTTAAGATTGAGAAGTAAATTTTGGAAAAATGCTCTTTTCCCAAACAAGGAAGAACCTTCATCTAATATTTTAGAGCTTAGTAGAGATGAAATTCTTGGAAACACTGGGTTTTCATTAACAGAATTAGAGCGACAGCAAAGTTTTTGGACTCAAGGCGGTTTAGCTGCTGTTCATTCTGAATCAAGATCAAGAGATGGCATTTGGAATGCTTTAAATAAAAAAGAAATTTATGCTACTTCTGGTCCAAGAATTCTTTTATGGTTTGATGAAATTTCGTCTGGCGAAGAAAAACCTATGGGTTCAGAAATTTCTTCATCTGTTAATCCTTCATTTGTTGTTAAAGCAGTAGGTTCATTTAAACAAAAACCTGGTTGCCCTGAATTTACAAGTGATGGTTTGTCAAATGAAAGAATAGAAAAGATATGTGCTGGTGAATGTTATAATCCTTCTTCAGAAAGACAAAAAATAACAAGAATAGAGATTATTAAAATAACACCTCAAATTGACCCTTCTGAAAGTGTTGATGATTTAATAATTGATCCTTGGTTATCATTACCATGTTCTAATAATTCAAATGGATGCGAAGTTAGGTTTGAAGATAAAGATTTCCTTGAAGATAACAGGCAAGCGCTTTACTACGCTAGGGCTATCCAAGAACCCACAGATACAATTAACGGTAATGCTTTAAAATGTACTTATGATAAAGAAGGTAATTGTATTGAAGTAAATCCATGTTATGGAGATTATAGAATTGATGAAGATAACCAATGTATATCAAAAGTAGAACATAGAGCATGGTCATCACCAATATTTGTCTCTAAAAATACGAATGCACAATAAATTTTTACTAATTTTAGGTATTTTCTTCGGTTTAGTATTTGTCCTGCTAGGAATAATTTTACCAGAAGGAAAGATTGAAGATGAGGATGTTGTTGTTTCCATTAATGGTCACCCATTATATCAATCTGATTGGGATCTCGCACTTCAAGCACTTGCGATGAACAAAAGAAACGAAATCACTGAAGAAGAAAGATTATTGGTTTTAGAGCGACTAATAGATGAACAATTATTATTGCAAAGAGGGTTAGAGATTGATTTGCCACAAACTGAGGGCATGGTTAGGAAATCAATAGTGAATGCGATGATAGATAAAATTGTTATTGAGGGTGAAATATCGGAAGCTACCGATAATGACCTAAAATCTTTTTATGAAGACAATAAAATTTTCTTTGCTGGTCATTCAGAGGTTCATATAAAAAGAATTTTTCTTGAATATAGATCACAAGAAGAGGATGAAAAAAGGCTTGATGCTATAAGAAAACTATTAATTGATGGTGAAGATTTTGATTTTGTTTCATCTGAATATGGAGATTATATGCTCCCAGAAATACCTAATATGCTTTTACCTATAAAGAAATTAAAAGATTACATTGAACCTAATTTAGTGCCGATGATTTTAAATATGCAACCGGGCCAAATTACATCTGAAATTGAAACCACAAATGGTTTTGTTTTTATATATATGCTTTCATCTATTAGGGATGAAGAGAAGCCTTTTGAAGAAGTCCGGGAGCAAGTAAAAGATGAGTATATGCGAAGAAATGATGAGATATCTATTCAAAAATATATGGAATGGCTGAGAGGTAAATCAGAGGTTATTTATGCGAAATAAAATTAGATATTCTTTTATTTTAGCCTTATTAGGTCTTTTATTTTCCTCCAATGCTGACGCACATCAATTAAGTCGGTCATTTTCTAAATGGGAAATAAATAATAAAGAAGTAAGTGTTACTTTTACTGTACCTTCTCGTCAGGTCACCCTTTTACCAGTTATTGAAGGGCAATCATCAAGTCTTGAAGACCTTTTAACAAGTCATCTAAAAAAATATCTAAAAGTTTTTACTTCGAGTACAGAGTGTGAAAGACAAGGCGATATAAAAAGTATTTACGGTAATAACAATTATGTAAGGTCTGAGATAAAATTTTACTGTGAAAATTTCAGTAATAATTTGGTAATACTTAATGGTTCTTTCTTTCCAGTTTCGATAGGGCATGTTCATTTTGCTCGAATTAAAATTGAAGATAATGAATGGCAAGAAAATATTTTTACGAGTTCTCGCCAAGAAGCCGTTTTTTCTCTTGAAACCGGAGAGAGTAATAGAAGTCGCCTAGAGATATTTATCGATTATGTGTTCCTAGGATTCGAACATATTTTAGAAGGTTATGACCATTTAGCCTTCTTATTGGCAATTTTGTTAATAACTTTTCAATTTAGAAAGATGCTATTATCAATTACAGGGTTTACCTTAGGTCATTCTATAACTCTTGCATTGGCAAGTTTAGGAATTATTCAACCATCTGGTCCCGCCGTTGAGGCATTGATAGGATTCACAATTTTATTAGTAGCGTATGAAGCATTAACTTTAGATGAAAAAAGAAAATCATTATTTGCAATCTTTATAACATTGTTGGTTTTAGTTGTTGCTGTTATTTCATTAACTGTAGGCGGGACAATTAATCTCTTAACTTGGATTGGTCTTATAATTTTTACTCTTTCTTACAGTTTTTTACTGGAAGATCGAAAACAGGCTGAAAAAGCTAATCCTATTATCACAATAATTTTTGGTCTTATTCATGGCTTTGGTTTTGCAGGAGTTTTGATGGAATTAGGTCTGCCAAAAGACGGGTTAGTTGTTGGTTTATTAGGGTTTAATATCGGGGTAGAGCTTGGTCAGATATTAGTTGTATTCCTTGCTGTTTTTAGTCTTTATATGCTAGGGAAAACCTACCTATCCCGTTATAAGAGTATAATTTATGATTTAACGGGAATGTTTTTAATAGCCTTAGGAGTATATTGGTTTTTAGGTAGAGCATTAGGAATTTAAACAATGAAAGCAAAAAAGGTCATATTACAGTTTATTTGTCCAGATAAAGCAGGAGTATTGTCATGTGCTACTCAATTTCTATTCAAGAGAGGAGCATTTATGACTGAAGTTTCATCTTTTAGTGATCATGACACAAAGAAGTTCTTCAGTAGAATAGCTTTTGAAAAAGAGGATGGTTCAGATTTTGATCTTGGAGAGTTGGAAAATGATTTTTCTGCTGAGTTAAAAGACTTTCAAGTCGAAGGTAAATTTTTTAATGCTGAAGAGCCTTGTAAAACTGTGATTGCAGTAAGTAAAGAAGGCCACTGTCTAAACGATCTTATTCATAGATGGAAAATAGGATCACTACCAATTGATATAACCGCTGTAATATCAAATCACGAAACTTCAAAGGATCTTGTTGAATGGAATAATATCCCTTTTCATTTTCTCCCAGTGACATCTGATACGAAAGATAAGCAAGAGAAACTTTTCAAAGATATTTACCAAGAAACTGAATCTGAATTAATAATATTAGCGAGATATATGCAAATACTATCTCCAGAATTTCTAAATGACTTAGATGGTCATTGTATAAATATCCATCATTCCTTTTTGCCCGGTTTTAAAGGTGCTAAGCCCTATCATCAAGCACATGAAAGAGGGGTAAAAATCATAGGTGCGACTTCACACTATGTTACAACAGATCTGGATGAAGGTCCTATTATAGAACAAGACATTTTACGTATTGATCACAGTGCTTCGCCTGAAAGTATGCAAGAGAGTGGATATGATATTGAATCAGCAGTTCTTTTAAGGGCTGTAAGACTGTTTTCTGAAAGAAGAATTCTTTTAAATGGATTGAAAACGGTTATTTTTAGCTAATAAAGTAGGTTTACTTTTCTTTGATTATAGTTTTTATTAATTCCATATTCTTTTGAGAGGAAAAAATGGATAAACAAGTTCAAGAGTATGATAACGCTGATGTCAGAAATATCCCATTATTAGACAGAGTGGAGTCTCTTCGCGATAAAATCATCGAAGGTGGAGATGAAGCGCAAGAAATTAGAAGATTGCCTGATGAAACAGTTAAATCTCTTGTGGATAAAGGTTTATTTCGATTTGCTTTACCTAAAGAACTTGGTGGAGACGATGCCACTATTTGCGAAACAATTGAAGTTTTAGAAGCGATTGCTGCGATTGATGGTTCAGTAGCTTGGAATGTAATGATCGGCTCAGAAATTAATGCAATGGTAGCAGGTGGTATGGAGCCTGAGATTGCTAAAGAAGTTTATCTTGAGAATCCAGATGTTATTATGTGTGGTGGTGGTGGCCCAGGTAGCACACCTTCAAAGGCTGTGAAGCAAGAGGATGGTGGTTATAAAATTTGGGGCGAAACAACATTCCAAAGTGGCTGTCATCAAGCAGAATGGTGTTTAATGGCAGCACCAATATTTGAGAATGATGAACCGAAGTTAGATGAAAATGGTATGCCATCGGTTAGATTATGGTTTTTAAATAAGAAAGATTGGAAAATTAAAGATACTTGGGATGTTGCGGGAATGAGAGGCTCTGGAAGTCATAATGTTGTCGCTGAAGGCGCTTATGTTCCTGAAAGACTTGTTTCTGTTGAGTTGATGAAAACTCCAGCATTTTATCCTAACCCTGTTTATAGAGTACCGACTGCTCTAAGGTTGGCGTATAACAAAGCAGCTGTTGCAATTGGTGTTGCAAGAGGCGCTATTGATACTTTTGTTGATCTTGCTCAAGATAAAATTCCAATGCTTTCAGTAACCACAACAAGAGAAAAACCTATTGCTCAATATCGTATTGGTGAAGCAGAAGCAAAATTAAGAGCGGCCAGAGCATTTTTAATGGAATCAATGCGATCAGTGGAAGATGAATTAAATGATGGATTAGAGAAACCTTCTCCTAAAGCAACGCACATAGGAAGATTAGCTTGTACATATGCAGCTAATGCATCCATGGAGGTTGCTGATAGTATTCATATTACTGCTGGAACAAGTGGTATGCGCATGCATAGTCCATTGGAGAGAAAATTAAGAGATTCTCATGCTTGTGCTACCCATCGTTGGGTTGCACATCCTTTATATGAAGATCTTGGTAAAATTTTCTTAGGTGTTGAGGCTTCCCCTGAATTTACTGGTGAAGACTAAAAGCTGAATAGCTAATTTATTTACCTATATTTTTTTCGATTATATTCGTTTTTAGACCATCTAGTGATTTTGTATTACTTGATTCCCAATATGATCTAATGCCTTTTTCTCCTGCAACCTTATTCGATTTATCTAAAATATCTCTTTCCTTTTTAAATTCATATTCAGGAACAGCCCATCCGCAAGATGTTTGGACAAGCTCTATAGAGAGATCAAAGATTTGTCTTGATCCTTCAGAGTAAGGAAATAAATCAATAAATTCTTTCCATTCTTCATCTAAATGGTGAATAACTTTAGCTTTACCATAAATTCTAAGAATTAGTGGTTTACCTTCAAAAGCATTCATCATAAGTGTCATTCTAGGGTTTTCTTGAACATGTGCAGCCGTTTCGTTACCGCTACCTGTCAGGTTCATCCATAAAATTCTATTATTTTCAACAACTCTTAAGCTATCTAAACCTTTAGGTGAAAGATTTATAGTGCCTTCTGCAACCCCGGTAGCAACAAAGAATACCTTCTGATCTTTAATAAAATCTATGTGGTCTTCCGTTAATTGATCAAATAATTCCATAATTGTATTTTATATTATCATTAGATCTGTGGAAA
>JAZAJI010000043.1:0-15576 GCA_036230365.1 Pseudomonadota bacterium | reverse complement strand
TGAGTTTTGGAGATAATAAAGGAGCTATTGGTTATCTTATAGGTGAAGAAAACAGAGGTCTAAACTGTATGTTTACGATGATGAATAATGCAAGGTTAAATGTAGGTATGCAGGGTGTAGGAATTTCTGAAAGATCGTTTCAACAAGCTTTAGGTTACGCAAATGAAAGAATTCAGGGGAAAGACTATAATTCCAACATAGAAAATAACAAGAGAACTGAAATAATTAACCATCCAGATGTTAGAAGAATGCTGTTAGAGATGAAGAGTCTTACTGATGCAACAAGAGCTCTTTGTTACGATAATGCTATTGCAATTGACCTTGGCAAAAGTCATACGGATGCTGATATTAGAAGAAAGAATAAATTAAAAGCGGATCTTTTAACGCCCATTTCAAAATCTTGGTCGACTGACATAGGTGTAATCGTTTCATCGATAGGCGTTCAAGTTCATGGAGGCATGGGTTTTATTGAAGAAACTGGAGCTGCACAACATCTAAGAGATTCTAGAATTGCCCCTATTTATGAAGGTACTAATGGGATTCAAGCAATTGATCTATTAACTAGGAAGATTTCCCTAAATAATGGAGAAGCAATTCAAAACTTTATCCAAGAGATTTCTGAAACAAAGGATAATTGTCTAAAAAGTAATAATAGTAATTTAATTCAAATAGGAAAAAATCTATCTGAATCATTGGATGATGTTAAAATTGCTACAGAAAAAATTTTAGAGTGGTTAATAGATGAAGATAAAAAATTTGAAGTTTTACAAAATGCAGCATTTTATTTAGAGCTTTTAGGGGTTGTTGCTGGAGGGCATTATTTAGCTAGAGGGGCTTTAAATAATTTAAAAAATGATAATGAAAGTACGAAAACTGATATTGCATATTTTTACTGTTCATCTTATTTGCTTAAATCAAAGGGTTTATCCAAATCAATTTGTGATGGCAATAAAATGATAAATGAAAAAGATTTTAAAAAGATAATCGAGGTCTTTTAGTGGATAAATTAATTGAGAAGAATAATAAAGGCGCACATAATTTAATATTTCCATATGATGTGTCACCTGATCCAGGAAGAATGCTAAAAATAGCAGAAGGGGTTTATTGGGTAAGAATGAATCTTCCCTTTGCGCTTAATCATATAAATTTATGGGTTTTAGAAGATAATAATGGTTGGGCAATAATTGATACAGGCATTGCAAGTGCAGAAATCAAATCAAATTGGAGAAAATGTTTTTCAGGAGATATGAAGTCTTTAATTGTTAAAAAGGTGATAGTTACTCATCTCCATCCTGATCATATTGGGCTTGCAGGCTGGTTGAATAAAAAATTTTCTTCACCACTCTTTATGTCAAGATCAGATTATTTGATGTGTAGAATGCTTGTTTCAGATACTGGAAGAGAAGCTCCAGAGGAAGGAAAATCTTTATATAAGTCTGCAGGGTTTACCGAAGATGAACTTGATAGTTATACAGAAAGATTCGGTGGTTTTGGAAGTGCTATATCGAAGATACCAGATAGTTATAACCGTCTTAAAGATTTTGACAAAATAACAATTGGAAATCGTGAGTGGGAAATTGTTGTAGGAAGCGGTCATTGTCCTGAACATATTTGTTTATACAATAAAGAGTTAAAATTATTTATTTCTGGAGACCAAGTTTTACCAAAAATTACTTCTAATGTTAGTGTTTTTCCTACTGAACCGCACTCTAATCCACTTGAAGACTGGTTAGAAAGTTGTAAATATATAAAAGAAAGAGTACCAAATGATGTTCTTGTGCTTCCTTCACACAATGAACCATTTAGAGGTCTTCATGAAAGATTAGATCACTTGATTTCAGGACATGAAAAAAGTCTTTCTAGGCTCGTGGATTTTTGTAAAGAACCTAAAAGAGCGGTTGATGTATTTTCTGTTTTATTTAAAAGAAAAATTACAAGAGATGTTTTGTTGATGGCGACTGGAGAAAGTATAGCTCATCTTAATTGTTTAAAGGCCAGAGGTTTGATAACATCAGAAAAAGATGAACAAGATGTTATAACTTATACTAAGGTATAATATTAAGGAAAAAAGATGAATAAAAAAAATGATATAAAAGGTCTTTCTTTTGAACAGGCTTTATCTGAATTAGAGGATATTGTTGAAAAGTTAGAGCAAGGCGATATTGATCTTGAAGATTCTATTGATATATATGAAAGAGGTAATCTTTTAAAAGCGCATTGCGAAAAAAAACTCGAATCTGCAAAGATGAAAATAGATAAAATAATATCTCAACCTGATGGAGATTTTTCTTCTGAATCATATGAGGAATAATATTCTAAAATGAATAAATTTCATGAGCATTTATCATCTTGCGCTGAAGAGATTGATAAGAATTTAGAATCAATTCTGAAAAAAATACTTGTTTTTGATAATACCTTAAAGGATTCAATTTATTATTCGTCAATTGGTGGCGGAAAAAGGTTTAGGGGTTTTTTAACAATAGAAACAGCTAAATTCTTTAATGCTAATATCCAAAATGCCTTAAATATAGCTTCTGCAATAGAGTTAATTCATTCTTATTCCTTAATTCATGATGATTTACCTGCATTGGATAATGATAACTTAAGAAGAAACAAGCCTTCAAATCATATTCAATATGATGAAGCTACCTCAATACTTGCAGGTGATGCAATTCAATCCTTAGCTTTTGAAGTTTTATCAGAACCTATGAAAGATATTAGTTTAGAAAGGCAATTATATTTAATAAACCAGTTTTCTCTTAAGATTGGAGCAAATGGTATGGTAGGTGGTCAAATAATTGATATTAGTTCTAAGAAAAAAGATCTTACTGTTAAAGAGATAAAACAAATGCACAAATTAAAGACCGCATCTTTAATAAGTTTTTCTTGCAAAGCTGGAGCTATAATTGGTGGAGCAGGTAAAGAAGAAATAGAAGCTTTTGAATTATATGGAGAAAACTTAGGCATTGCATTTCAAATTATTGATGATGTTTTAGACAAAACAGGAGATAAAGATAAAATAGGGAAAACTATAGGAAAAGATGAATCAAATAATACCAAAACTTATTTAAGTCACTTTGATGAAGAAACTTCAATTAGAAAAGCTAAAGATTTTTGCAATAAAGCAATTTCTTCTTTAAATATATTTGACCAATTGCCAGAAAATTTTATAAATGCATTAGAATTTATAACATCAAGAAAGTTTTAGATTATGAATGAAGTTGAAATAAAATATCTTAACAACATAAAGAGTCCTAAAGATTTAGATTCTCTTGATGATAAGCAGTTAAAACAATTAGCCAATGAGTTACGATATGATGTAATTGAGTCAGTTTCTAAAACTGGCGGTCATTTAGGCGCTAGTCTCGGTGTTATAGAATTAACTGTTGCCTTGCATAAAATTTTTAATGCGCCAGAAGATAAAATTATTTGGGATGTTGGTCATCAAACTTATCCTCATAAGATTTTGACAGGGCGAAGAGATAAAATGCATACCCTTAGAAAAAAAGATGGTTTATCTGGTTTCACAAAAAGAGATGAAAGTGAATTTGATCCATTTGGAGCAGGACATAGCTCAACTGCTGTGTCTGCTGGATTGGGAATGTCTATTGGCAGAGATTTAAAAAATAAAAATAACCATGTGATTTGTGTTGTTGGTGATGGAGCTATGAGCGCTGGTCAGGCGTATGAAGCGTTAAATAATGCAGGAGCCATGAAATCTAGATTGATAGTAATTCTTAATGATAATGATATGTCTATAGCCCCTCCCGCAGGAGCAATGAGTGCTTATTTGGCAAAACTGATATCTGGTGGAACATATTTAGGGTTAAGAAATTTTGCAAAGCAGGTTGTCGAAAAGCTTCCAAAAACATTAGAAAAGGGTGCAAAGAAAGCTGAAGAAATTACGAGACTTATAGCAGGTAATGGGACTTTGTTTGAAGCTTTAGGTTTTTATTATGTTGGACCAATTGATGGACATAATTTAGATCACTTACTTCCTGTTATTAGAAATGTTAAAAATGCAGATCATGGACCAGTAATAATTCATACTGTTACTCAAAAAGGTAAGGGATATAAACCAGCCGAGGATTCTGACGAAAAGTTTCATGGTGTTGCAAAATTTAATATTGCAACTGGTGTGCAAGAGAAACCTAAAAAGAGTAATGATTCTTATACAAAAGTTTTTTCAGAAGCTCTAGTTAAGTGTGCTGAAAAAGATGATGATATAGTTGCTGTAACTGCCGCTATGCCTTCAGGAACAGGTTTAAATAAATTTAAAGAATTTTATCCAGAAAGATTCTTTGATGTAGGTATTGCGGAGCAACATGCTGTTACATTTTCTGCAGGTTTAGCTATTGAGGGCCTTAAGCCATTTGCTGCTATTTATTCTACTTTTTTGCAAAGATCTTATGATCAAATAGTTCATGATGTGGCGATTCAAAATTTACCAGTTAAATTTGCAATTGATAGAGCTGGTTTAGTTGGTGCGGATGGACCAACGCATTCTGGAAGTTTTGATATAACATATCTATCGATTTTACCTAATTTTGTAGTAATGGCGGCTTCAGATGAAGTGGAACTTGCAAGAATGGTAAAGACTGCTTCAGAATATAATGATGGACCTATATCATTTCGATACCCTAGAGGAGAAAGCAAAGGACTTTTAATACCAGAAGAATTAAAAAGTATTAAGATAGGAAAAGGCAAAATTAAAAAAGAAGGTGATAAAATTGCTTTTCTAAATCTTGGTACTCGAATAGATGAGATAAATAAAGCTTCAGTAAAATTAGAATCTATGGGCCTTTCTTGTACAATAGCTGATGCAAGGTTTGCAAAACCATTAGATAAAGAATTAATTATTGATCTCGTAAAAAACCATGAACTGATATTAACTATTGAAGAAGGTTCTTCAGGTGGATTTGGTGCTCATGTATTAATGTTTCTTGCAGAGAATGGTTATCTTGATGATGGTTTAAAAATTAGAAACTTATATCTTCCTGATGTTTTCATTCAGCATGGCGATATGAATAACATGTATGAACAAGCTGGTTTAGGTTCTGATAATATAGTTAAAACAGTATTAAGTGCTTTAGGTGTTAACGATAGCGAGTTTAAGATTATTAAAAGTTAATCGTTAATTTGTCCTCTATTTCTTAAAAAATGATCAGCGAGAACGCATGCAACCATTGCTTCGCCGACAGGTACAGCTCTAATTCCAACACAAGGGTCATGACGTCCTTTAGTTTCAATCTCAGTATCTTTATTTGATTTATTTATTGTTTTCTTTGTTTTTCTAATTGATGAAGTTGGTTTAACTGCAAATCTAAGAACTATATCTTGTCCAGATGAAATACCTCCTAAAATACCACCTGCATTATTTGTTGAAAAAACGGGTTTATCTTTTTGCATTTTCATTTCATCACCATTATCACTACCTGGTATATTAACAGCATCAAAACCATTACCAATTTCAACTCCTTTAACTGCATTGATACTCATTATTGCACCACTTAAGTCGGCATCCAATTTACCATATATCGGGGCGCCTAAACCAACTGGAACATTTTTTGCTGTTACTTCAATAATAGCTCCACAACTATCTCCTTCATCAATTAATGCAGATATTTTATTTTTCCATTTTTCAACTATTTCTGAATCCGGACACCAGAAAGGGTTTTCATCGATAAATTCCCAATTCCAATTGTCACGATTGATTTTTAGATCTCCTAATTGAACGAGAGCTCCTTTTATTTCGATATTAGGAATAATTTTTCTCGCCACAGCGCCCGCTGCAACTCTCATTGCAGTTTCTCTAGCTGATTGACGTCCACCACCTCTAGGGTCTCTTATCCCATATTTTGAAAGGTAGGTATAATCTGCATGACCTGGTCTGAACTTATCTTCTGTTTCTTTATAATCATCCGATCTTTGATCTTTATTATGAATTATCATTGATATAGGGGTTCCAGTTGAAAGCTTAACACCGTCTTCTTCATATATTCCTGATAAAATTTCAACGACATCAGGTTCATTTCTTGGGCTAGTAAAATCACTTTGTCCTGGTCTTCTTTTATTTAGCCAAAATTGAATATCTTTCTCATTTATTTCAATTCTAGGAGGTGTTCCATCAACAACACAACCAATAGCTGATCCATGAGACTCTCCCCATGTTGTGAATTTGAATAAATGTCCAAATGTATTATGTGACATCTCTTAATCTCCTACAGTAGAAATATCTGGCGCATCTTCATCTTTCATACCTATAATATTATACCCTGAGTCTACATGATGTATCTCACCAGTAACACCTGAAGATAAATCACTTAGTAAATAAACTGAAGCATTACCAACTTCATCAATTGATACTGTTCTCTTTAAAGGGGAGTTAAATTCATTCCACTTTAATATATATCTAAAGTCTCCAATCCCTGAAGCTGCAAGAGTCTTGATAGGGCCAGCAGAGATAGCATTAACGCGTATATTTTCTTTACCTAAATCTTTTGCGAGGTATTTAACACTTGTCTCTAATGCTGATTTAGCTACACCCATAACATTATAATGAGGCATAACTTTTTCAGAACCATAATAAGTCAATGTCAAGATAGAGCCACCGTTAGCCATTAGTTTTTCAGCTCTTTGAGAAACTGAAGTTAATGAATAACATGATATATTTAGTGTATTTATAAAATTTTCTTGAGTTGTTTCTAAATATCTACCATTCAATTCATCTTTATTTGAAAAAGCTACTGCATGTACTAAAAAATCTAATGTCCCCCACTCATCTTTAATTTCTTTAAATAATTTATCTACATCTTGATCATCAGCTACATCGCATTCAAGAACTAAATTTGAACCTAAATCTTTTGCCAAAGGGATAATTCTTTTTTTAATTGCTTCTCCTTGGTAACTGAGAGCAATTTCCGCTCCATGCTCTCTACAGGCTTTTGCTATACCCCATGCAATTGATCTGTTATTAGCTACTCCCATAACTAATCCTCTTTTTCCGCTTAGTAGATTTGTTTTATTTTCCATAGATAATCTTATTAGTTTGTTTTTATTTAATAATTTTTATAAATATAAAATATAGAAATACAGATTCATACATCAATTGTATAATTTTATTTATTTTTTCTTGAGAGGCATAATTAGTGAAATTAGGTAATAATAAAATAAATAAGAAAAGTAATCCATTTGCTTTATTTAATGAATGGTATGAAGAAGCTAAAAGAAAAGAGATTAAAAACCCTAATGCAATGGCATTATCAACAATTGATTCTTTTGATAGACCAAGAACAAGAATGGTTTTAATGAAAGAGATTAAGAAGAAAGGGATAGTTTTTTACACGAATTCACAAAGCTATAAAGGAAAACAAATCGATAAAAATAAGAATGCGTCATTATGCTTTTATTGGAAATCATTAGGAAAACAAATCATAATTCAGGGTAAAGTAAATAAAATTAATGAAATCGAAAGTGATAAATATTTTCATTCAAGAGATAAAAAATCGAAAATAGGGGCATGGGCATCAGATCAATCTAAGGTTCTTAAAAGTAGGTTAATTTTAGAAAAAAAATATAATGATTTTTTTAATAAATTTAGTGGAAAAGAAGTTCCAAGACCAAATTATTGGAATGGGTATTGTGTAGAGCCAAGAACTTTTGAATTTTGGTTAGAAAGACAGAATCGATTACATGAAAGAGTGGAATATAATTTGAATAAGAATAAGTGGTCTAGAAGATTTCTTTACCCTTAAGTTTAATTGTTTGTTTCTAATTTATAATTCTTATAATGGGCAATTATTAATAATAAAGCACCAAAGATCGTTAGCATTATTTCCATAATTTCTTTTTGAAAAAGCCCTAAAAAAAGACTTAAAACACCAAATGAAGCGATAAAAAGAGGTTTTATATCCTTATAGTTTTTATAACTTTTTGGAAAAACAATCATATAAATCAAAAAAACTAAACCAAACAATACTTCATGAATTATATCATTTTGATAAGTTAAGCTTGTTAGACTATCAATTCCAATAATTAAAACTGTTAAAGGAATAGCTAAACAATGAAAAATGCATGCTAAAGACAAAATTATTCCAATTAAATTGTTAGATTTCATTTATTTAGACTCCAACAAAGCTTGTAAACTTTGTAATTATATATTACTAGGAAAATATGTCGGAAATTTTTGCTATACCAGCTTTTTCAGATAATTATATTTGGGCTTTAAAACATAATAATCAGTTAGCGGTAGTAGATCCAGGAGACGCTGCTGCTGTAAAAGAGGTTTTAATAAGTCAAAATCTTGATTTGGAGTCAATTTTAATAACTCATTGGCACCCTGACCATACTGGCGGAGTATTAGAGCTATCGAAAGAAAAGCCAATTCCTGTTTATGGTCCTAAAGGAGGTCATATTGATGGTATAACAATTGAATTAAATGAAGGTGATAAAATTGAATTGTTTGATGAGTTTTATGAAATTTTAGAAACTCCAGGACATACTCTTGATCATATTTCTTATTTTTCTAAACAAGAAATACCAATTTTATTTTGTGGTGATACTCTTTTTTCTGGAGGTTGTGGTAGATTATTTGAGGGAACACCAGAACAAATGTTTAACTCTCTTAATAAATTATCCTTATTGCCTGACAACACTATGGTTTTTTGTACTCATGAATATACATTAAGTAATTTGAATTTTGCTATAGAGGTTGAACCCAAAAATAGTAACCTGCTTAATTATTATAACGAAGTAAGAAAAAAAAGAGAAAATGATATGATAACAATTCCATCTAATATGAAATTAGAGAAAGATATTAATCCTTTTCTTAGATATTCGGAAGACGCTATCAGAAAGAGTGCTGAGAAATATTCTTCAAAAACTAATTTAACTGATGTTGAGGTTTTAGGGGCTATCAGAACTTGGAAAGACAATTTCTAAATTCTTGCTCATCTTATAATGATCAATTCCTATTCCTGCATCATAAGGGCCTAAGATTTTGTAACCAAGTTTTGAATAAAAATTAACCGCATTATCTCTGGCGTTTAGAATTATTTTATATCGGTGATTTTTTTTAGAAAAGCCTTCTAACCCAATAACAATTCTCTTTCCTATGCCCATTTTTCGATATTCTTCTTGAACTGCCATATATCTAATTTGAGATTCCTCTTTATTAAGGAAATGAATTCTTCCAACACCTAATATGACTTTATTTATATCTATTGCCATTAGATGATAACTTTTTTCTTCTAAATTATCCTTTGTTGATTTTTTATCTAGACCTATAGGCTCCCTAAGTATCCTCCATCTAAAAAGAAAATATTTTTTCCATTCTGAATTTGTTAAGGGTGATCTTAAATTTATCTTTTCCACAAAAAAAGGACCTTAAAGATCTCCTTCTGCTCTTACCTCGCTTTGATTTATGGTAAATTTCTCACCATATCTAGCTTCAAGCTTCTTTTGATTTTCAATAATAACTTCGGCTGGGTTAAGTTTTAATGCCATACAAGCTGTTACCCAATACCACATTATATCTCCTAGCTCACGTTTCATATGAAAAATATTATCTTTATCTGAAGGCTTTCCTTGTAACAGTATTTTTTTTACGATTTCAGTAAATTCACCTGATTCACTACTTAAACCTAATGCTCCAGTTAAAAGGCGCGGTATATCAATATTAGAATGATCTTGAATATTATCCATCGATTCCTTTAGGGAATTAATTTTTAGGCTTGGATCACTTGTTACTTTGGTGACAAAATCACAATAAGTTTCAAAAAATTTATTTGTTTCTTCCATTTTTAAGGTCCTCTTAGAAATATATTATCGTAATATTTAATAAAAATCATATGATAAATTAGTTTGATAAAAGCAATTTTTTAAGTTTTTATGATTATATTAATAGAGTTTAATTTTTTAAGGAGTTCGTATGTCAAGATTTGAAGGAAAATTTGCTGTAATTTCAGGTGGTGCATCAGGAATGGGAGCCGCAACGGCTAAAAGATTTGTAGAAGAAGGTGGTGCGGTCATTACACTGGATATAAATAAAGAATTAGGAAATAAAATTTCAGAAGAAATTGGAGATTCATGTGAATTTTTTCAGGCTGATGTTTCAAAGGCTGAAGACTGGAAAAGATTGGAAGAGCATCTTGGAAATAGGTTTAATGAAATAACATCAGTTATTAATGCTGCTGGAATAAGTGAACCCGCCACTATCGAAGACGAAACAATTGAGCACTGGGAAAGAGTTCATGCAATAAATGGAACATCAGTTTTTTTAGGGTGCCAATTTGCTGTAAAAGCGATGAAAGAAAGAAAAGGTAGCATTGTTAATTTTGCTTCGTCTTTAGCCACAAGACCTAAACCATTTGTTATTTCATATAATTACAGTAAAGCTGGAGTTTTAATTTTAACTAGAACTGTGGCACTTCATTGCGCTGAAATGGGATATGATATTAGATGTAATGCTGTTCAGCCAGGCGCCATAAATACTCCAATGATGCAAAGATATGTTGAAGCGGCCGAAAATCCTGATCAACAATTATCAGAATTTGCAGCGTCACATCCAATGAATAGAGTTGGAGAACCAGATGAAGTGGTTTCAGCTGTTTTATTTTTAGCTTCAGATGATTCAGCTTTTACAACAGGAGATTCAATTTCTGTTGACGGCGGAGTTATAGCTATATAAAGCTAAATTAGCTTTATTTTTATAAATTTAGAAAAGATATGACTGAAAAATTTGATGTTTTAGTAGTTGGAGCAGGAATTTCTGGGATTGGTGCTGGTTACCATTTGCAAAAAAAATGCCCTGGTGCATCTTATGTTATTCTGGAAGGAAGAGATAAGATTGGTGGGACATGGGATCTTTTTAAATATCCAGGAATTAGATCTGATTCTGATATGTATACATTAGGCTTTAGATTTAAGCCTTGGAAAGAACAAGAAGCCATAGCTGACGCTCCTTCAATACTTAATTATTTAAACGAAACTGTAGAGCAATTTAATATTAAAGAAAAAATTAGATTCGGAAAATATGTAAGAAATGCAACATGGTCTAGCTCTTCAAGCTCATGGACTGTTGATGTTGAAGATAAATCAACGAATGAAATTACTCAGTTATCATGTAATTTTATTTTCATGTGTTCTGGTTACTATAGTTATAAAGAAGGTTATACACCGGAATTTAAAGGTATAGAAGATTTTAAAGGTGATGTTATACACCCTCAAGAGTGGGATGAAAATTATGATTATTCAGGAAAGAAAGTTGTTGTAGTTGGAAGTGGAGCAACTGCAGTAACCCTCGTCCCTGAAATGGCAAAAAAAGCTGGCCATGTTACTATGCTTCAGCGTTCTCCAACTTATGTTGTGTCTGCACCTGAAAAAGATAAAATGGCAAATAATTTGCGAAAATATCTTCCATTAAAACTTTCTTATTTAATAATTAGATGGAGAAATATTTTAAGACAACAGTATTACTTTCGTTTATGTAGAAAATATCCTCAGGGAGTAAAAAGAGCCATAATAAGAGAGGTAAAGAAAGCTTTAGGATCAGATTATGATGTTGAAAAACATTTTACCCCTGATTACAACCCTTGGGAACAAAGAATGTGCTTAGTTCCTGACGGAGATCTTTTTGATCAAATTAGAAAGGGGAACGCATCGGTTGTTACTGACCACATTGAGAAATTTACTGAGAAAGGGATATTACTTAAATCTGGAAAAGAGATTATAACTGACATAATTATAACTGCTACAGGTTTGAATCTTGAAATGCTCAGTAATATTAATTTAACAGTAGATAATAAACCGATAGATATATCTCAAACCATAACTTACAAAGGTATGATGTATAGCGGAATTCCTAATTTTGCTAGTACTTTTGGCTACACTAACGCTTCATGGACTTTAGGTGCGGATTTGACTTCAGAATATGTATGCAGAGTTATAAATCATATGAAAAAGAAAAATTATAATGTTGCTTGCCCCGAAAATGATAGCAATGTAGAGACTGACCCAGATTATTTAAATCTTACATCTGGATACATAAAAAGAGCTCAACATATTTTTCCTCAACAAGGGAAAGAATCACCTTGGAGAAATAATCAGAATTTTTTAAAAGATGTATTCCAAATTAGATATGGTCGTATTGATGATGGAGAAATTACTTTTTCAAAGTCTATTTCTTAACTAAAGATTCGGAGAAAAATAAATGAAATCACGCATATGTGAAATTTTAGATATAGAATTCCCATTACTGGCATTTTCACACTGCCGCGATGTTGTTGTAGCTGTATCAAAGGCTGGAGGAATGGGGGTTTTTGGTGCGGTTAACCATCCTCCAGATAGACTTGAAGAAGAATTAAATTGGATTGATGACCATATTGATGGAAAACCTTACGGCATTGATCTTATTGTTCCTAATAAATATGAAGGAAAAGGTAAGTCTGTAAGCACAGATGATGTTGTTAAATCTATTCCGCAAGGTCATAAGGATTTTGCTAAATCAATACTAGATTCTCATAATATAGAATCTGATGATCCAGATGAGGTAAGAAAAGGAACTGTTCAA
The DNA here is from genome assembly GCA_036230365.1 of Pseudomonadota bacterium. Classification (GTDB taxonomy): domain Bacteria; phylum Pseudomonadota; class Alphaproteobacteria; order MED-G09; family MED-G09; genus AG-430-B22. The sequence goes on along the minus strand of JAZAJI010000043.1, from coordinate 3,008 downwards.
TTTGGAAAAAATTTATCGGAAGAGGGTGCAGAAAGTTCATTAGAAGTAGCCATGAAACATCCAATCAAATTAATTGCTAACGCTTTAGGCGTACCTCCAAAAATTATGCTTGATTTAGGAAAAGAGCATAATGTTGCTGTTGCAGCCCTTGTAGGAGCTAAGGAGCATGCGCTAAAGCAAGTTGAAGCAGGGGTAGATATTTTAGTTGTTGCTGGGGGTGAGGCAGGAGGTCACTGTGGTGATGTTTCTACAATGGTTCTGGTTCCTGAAGTATATAATGCTATTAAAGATGTTAAAGATATTCCTATTTTAGCAGCAGGAGGCATTACCACTGGAGGACAAATGGCGGCTGCAATGTCTATGGGTGCTTCAGGTGCTTGGTGTGGATCAGTTTGGTTAACAACTTCAGAAGCGGAAACCAATCCTGTTGTTAAAGAAAAAATGTTAGCAGCTTCATCTAGAGATACAGTCCGTTCAAGAAGTAGAACAGGAAAGCATTCTAGACAGCTTAGATCACCTTGGACTGATGCTTGGGAGAATGATGGGCCTGATCCTCTTCCCATGCCTTTACAATCTTTTGTAAGTGAACCAGCGCTTAGAAAGATTGATAAGCTTTCACTGAGCGGACATGAAGGTGCAAAGCAACTAGCTACTTATTGGGTTGGTCAAGGCGTAGGTTTAATGAACCATTCTTTATCCGCTGGAACAGTTGTACAAAATTTTAAAGAAGACTTTATTGAGGCTTTTGAAAGGCTCTCAAATTATCTAGATTAAATTTAAGAAGAAATCTTGTTGATGAAGAAATCCATGATCTTTTTAATTTTTATTTTAAGCTTTTTATTTATTTCTTTTTCCTGCCTTTATTTAACGAAGCCAAAACAAATGCCATTTATGGGGCACTTTTTTGATAAAGTTTTTTATGGTTCTCTCTATTATTTAAATCTTCCAGACAAAAGCTATACCTATAAAAAAATTCGAAACTCTAATTTAAAGCTCCATATTTTTAATCCTAAAAAACCAATAAGTAATTCTAGTATCTTGCTTTTTCATGGTGGAGGTTGGGCTTTTGGTTCATCATATTCACTTTTTAAAATGTGTAGAGATATCTCTAATGAAGGGATTTTATGTATAAGTGCAGATTATCAACTTGCCCTTAAGCATAATTCTAAAGTTATTGATTCAATGAATGATGCAAGAGATGCTTTTGATTGGATAATTGATAATTCTTCAAAACTTAATATAGATAAGAATAATATTTTTGTTGGGGGAGGTTCATCAGGAGGGCATTTAGCTGCTTCATTAGCTATGATTCCTAATGAAAAAGGAGAAACTTATAAGAATATTAAAGCGATGATTTTTTTCAATCCCGCATTGAACACATCTTTTTTTGATAGAGAATTACCTAGTAATATTAATGATAGAAGAAAAGATTTATGGTTATATGTTCAGAAGTTATTTGAAGGTAAATCAAATGAGCTTTCCCCTTCAAATTATATTAAGGAAGGGCTTCCTCCCTCAATAATATTTCATGGAAAATCTGATAGAACAGTTCCTATTAATATAGTTGAGGAATTCACTAAGGAGATGACAAAGAAAGGTAACAGTATTAAATTATTAAAGTGGGATAATAAAGGTCACCAATTTTATAGGTGGGATAAAGAAGCTTATCCTCAAGTGATGAATCAATTAATTAAATTTATAAAGGATTTTTAATATGCCGCTTAAAAAATCAATTTTAGGAACGATTATAAGTATAATTATTGCCTCATTAGTGTCGTTAGCAGTAAGTCAAAATAGTATAGATTTTTTTGGAATTCCATTTTTACTATTTTGTGTACTTTATTCTTATGCAATTCATTGGATTTTTTTTATTCACGCTTATATTGCTCAAACTGAACACTATTTCGATGCTATAGGGAGCATAACTTTTATTAGTCTTTCTGTAATAGTTATTTCCTATATGCAGAATTTTTATTCGATACTAATAGGGGCTTTGGTCTCTATATGGACTTTAAGATTAGGTACTTTTCTTTTCAAAAGAATAAAAAAATCTGGGAGAGATACTCGATTTACAGAAATGAAAAAGAATTTCTTTTGGTTCTTCATGACTTGGAATATATCTGCTTTATGGGTGTTTTTGTGTTATGTTGCCGGGTTAGTTGCTATGACAAATAAAAATAGCAGTGAAGTCAATTCTGAAAACATTATTTTTATTGTTATCGGTGTTATTTTTTGGGTTCTTGGTTTCTCAATTGAAGTTATTTCTGATTATCAAAAGAAAGTCTTTAGAGAAGATATTAATAATAAGGATAAATTTATTTCGCATGGTTTATGGGCCTGGTCAAGGCACCCAAATTATTTTGGTGAGATAATTCTTTGGATAGGTATAACTATTATTGCTTTACCAGTTTTTAAAGGTTGGGATTATATAGCTTTAATTTCTCCATTATTTGTCTATTTTTTATTAGTAAATGTAAGTGGTATTCCTATGTTAGAAAAATCAGCTGATGAAAAATGGGGAGATGACCCTCAATATTCCGATTATAAAGATAAGACTAGTATCTTATTTTTAAAAAGTCCTAAAGATTAATCTTATTCTGTAATTAAATCATCTTTAAGGTATTTACCGGCAAGGTAATAATGATAAGCGCACCATAACTTTATTGTTGAAAGTATTAGCAAGCTATATCTTAGAGATTCCTTTCCATATTCTGGATTCAAAAAGTCGCTTAGAATTCCAACAGCTTGAGGGCCAAAACCTAAACCAATTATGTTAATAATGAAAAGTAAAATTGCAGCAGCGACTGATCGCATTCTAAGTTCTACAACTCCTTGGGTTTGACTGAATGTAGTAGCCTGATAAAAATTTCCAAAAAATATTGGAACAATTAACCATAAAAAAGAAGAGTATGCATTGGGACTAAGAAAAACCATATAATAAAGTGGAACCGTTATAGCCATTGCTAATGCTACTATCCAGAGGCACCATCTCGTATCTTTTGATCCAA
>JAZAJI010000042.1:0-3190 GCA_036230365.1 Pseudomonadota bacterium | reverse complement strand
CACCGGTTGTTTGCCCCTCCGTAATTTCAAAAATTAGATCAATTCTATTTTGAGGCTGTCTGATTACCTTAGGCTCAATAAATGCAGAAAATCTTCCTGATCTTCTATAAAGCTCAATTAGTCTTTGAACATCTGCTTGAACTTTTGATCTCGTGTAAACTGATCGAGGGCCAAGTTCAATTTCTTCTTCAAATTTATCATCTTTTAAAGCTTTGTTTCCTTCAAAATCAATCCTATTAATTATAGGATTTTCTATCACGAAAACAATTAATCCTGAATTCTCATATCTTATTGCTACATCAGCAAATAAGCCTGTGTTAAAAAGAATTTTTAACGACCTATCAACTTCCTCATCACTATATAAATCTCCAGGTCTCACCGTCATATATGAACGAATTGTATCTGCTTCAATTCTTTGAGATCCTCTAACCTCAATAAACATAATTCTTTCATAAATCTTAGCTTCTTGATTATCACTAGTGATCTCTTGAGAGCTAGCAGTAATAAATAAAAAGGATACTAAAAATATAGCTTTAATAAATACTGTTAATTTGTATTTCAGCATAATTATCCTTTTTTGTTATTATAATCTTCTATAATCGACTTATATCAAGAAAAGTTACAAATATCATTAGCGCAATTAATAAGCTCATGCCTATTTGCATTCCAATTTCTTGAGTTTTTTGACTTAAAGGTTTCCCGTTTAAAACCTCAAAAGAATAATAAAGTAAATGACCTCCGTCCAAGACTGGTATTGGTAAAAGATTTATAATGCCAAGATTAACAGAAATTGCTGCAATTAAAGCCAAAAGCGGAATGATTCCATAATTAGAAATTTCGCCAGAAATTTGAATAATTTTTATTGGTCCGCCCATTTGATCAACCGATTCCCTTCCGGTAATCAATTTTCCTAAATAAGCTAATATTTTTATCGATAAATTATATGTTTCTTTTGATCCTCTAAAAATTGATTCAATAAAGCCATATTTTTTTAACTCCATATGATCAGGATTTTGGCTTCCCATGATTCCAATTCTTGCCGATGAATATTTGGATCCAAACCTATCTTTTCCTTCAATAATTTCAGGCGTAAGCGATACTCTAATCAAAGATCCCATTCTAACTATTTCTAATTCAACTTCTGTGTTAGGGTTGGTAATAATATGTTCTCTTAATTCATTAAAAGAATATATTTCTTTATCATTTAAAGAGATAATTTCATCGCCAGCCTTTAAATTTGCATTATATGCTGGAGAATTTTTTACAACATCCCCAACATAAGGCTTAAGAACACTTTCACCCCTGAAAAAGAAAATAAAAGAAAATATAAAAATCGCCAAAATAAAGTTAAAAATAGGACCTGCTGCAGTCGTTGCTATTTTTCTCCAAACAGATTTGTTATGAAAATTCTTTTCATCGCTTAAATTATTAAAAGAATCATCTTTTTTCTTCCCGGAAGGGTCTTCATCACCAGTAAACTTAACATAGCCTCCGATAGGAAGAATAGCTACTCTCCATAAAGTTCCAGATTTATCATATCTTCCCCAAATTTGCTTACCCATTCCAATAGAAAAAGTTTCCACACCTATTCCACACATCTTTCCGATTGAGTAATGCCCTAGCTCATGTATAAAAACTACAATTGTTATAAGAAGAGCAAATGCTAAAAAATATTGTATTACAGTAGGTAAATATAAAATTATATTTTGAATTATATCCATTTAAAACCTCTGACTTATTAATTCCTCTGTTTTAACTCTAGATAAATTATCTAGATCGAGAATATACTCAAGATCTTTATTTTTATCAAAGTTTCCACTGCCTAATGAGCTTGAAACATATTCTATAGCATCTTCAACTACAACCAAAATATCTATAAATTTAATCCTTTTATCCAAAAAAGCCCTTACAGCTAACTCATTTGCTGCATTAAGAATAATTTGTAGATTTTCTTCATTACCTCTTAAAATTGACCTCACAAGTCTTAAAGCATGGAAATTATCCTCATTAATATTCTCAAAAGTTAAATTACTAAGCGCCTCAATATTTAATGGCTTTGAGTTATCTTCATAAAAATGAGGCCAATAAAGAGCAAATTTTATTGGATGTTTCATATCTGGTTCACCAAAAGAACCTAAAATAGACTTATTCTTAAATGATACAATACCGTGAGCAATTGATTGCCTATGAATTAAAACTTTAATTTCTTCCTCTTTAAGATCAAAAAGATACTTTGCCTCAATTATTTCTAATCCCTTATTCATTAAGGTTGCTGAATCTACAGATATTTTCTTTCCCATTTTCCAATTAGGATTTTTAATCGCATCCGAAGGGGTAACATTCAGTAATTCTTCTTTTGATAAACCGTAAAATGGACCTCCAGAAGCTGTTAAATAAACTTTATCTATTGGATTTTTATTAGATTCAAGAATTTGGAATATAGCACTATGCTCGCTGTCTAAAGGAATAATTTTAACATTTCTTAATTTAGCTTCACGTATTATTAATGAACCCGCGGAAACAAAGCACTCCTTGTTTGCTATACAAATTGTTTTTGAATTTTTAATAGATTCAATTAAGGGCTCCAAACCAGCTAGACCGACAATACCAGCCACAACAACATCAGTTTTTTCTTTTGCACAATTTAGTAAACCTTCCCTTCCAACCAAACACTTAATTTTCTTACTATTTATCTTTTTAGAAATTAATTTATAATCCTCAGTATTTCCAATACATATAAATTCTGGATTAAATTCTCTTGCTAGAGATATAAGATTTTCAGTATCTCCGTGAGATGTAAGAGCTTTTATTTTAAACTTATCAGGGTCTTGCCTTATTATATCTAGAGTAGTTGTTCCAACAGAACCTGTAGCGCCAAAAATAGAAATAGAAACTTTTTTCATAAATTTTACACAAAAATAATTCTTAAAGGATTATCTAAATATCCAAATAAAATTAGCAAGGGCGATAAAAAGAAGAAAACTGATAAAATACTATCAGCTCTATCAAACATACCTCCGTGACCAGGTAAGATATTCCCAGAATCACTTAAATTTGTTTTTCTTTTTAAAAATGAAAGCAATAAGTCCCCTATAATAGAAAATAAAACAATTAATAAACCAATTACCAAATTAAATAAAAAGGGTTTGTCTGATAAAAATAATAGAATTGATGAAAACCATAATGACCC